>JBJFFF010000141.1:0-7806 GCA_051891455.1 Clostridia bacterium
TTGCTATATTCTTAGGTACAACAACCTAAGACCACAGCACGGGTCTTTGTTTCTTAAATTTATTCTCAAAAATATGTTATTTAAAATTACTTGTGTGTGTGTGTGTGTGTGTACAGTTTCAAGGGTTACAGCGTTCAACATATTTTTTCCTCCTCTTTGGTTTATTTAGGCACCTGTGGGCAGGTGCCCCTACGTTTTCTTGGGTTATTCGTTGTAGTATGGTCTTATTTTATTTCATGTATTTTATTTTTGTCAATATGCATTTTTGTATTTTTTTATATCTCTTCAATTGTTAAGCCTGTTGATTTAGTAATTATTTCTGCATCCCTAATGTGCGCTCTCTTCTTTTTTTCCTTTTTTGTTGTAGTCGTTTGTTATATAAGAATATTAGTAGTAATATTATTGTGTTGAAAATCATTAAGCCTTTTGATTGTAACATTCTAATTATAGTTCCAGATGCTTTTAATACTTTTATTACCTTTCCTTCTACTTGGCTCTGTCCTATTTCCTTTTCATCATAGTAAAAGTAATTATCTCCTTTTGTTATATATGTTTCGTCAACTCCTTTATCATTTACTTTTACAATTCTTCTTATTTTTAGTTGCCCATCTTGGTAAAATGTAATTACATCTCCTTCTACAAGTTCTTCTGTTCGTTTTACAATAACAACATTTTTTTTATTTATCTCCGGCTCCATAGAATTATTTTCTACAACTATTGCACTTACTCCAAATAGTTTTATATTAAATTCTTTGTCATATTCATGCCCAATTACATAAATTAAATTATATAATACCAGTAAAATCAAAATTATACGCAAAGTATATTTTACTATTTTGCTACATATTATCTTTTTTGAATTTTTCATCTTCTTCCTTCTTCTTTTCTCTTCTTACTTTCTCTTTTTCTTCTGTTTTTTGCATATGCAAATAAATTAATAATAATATTATTGCTATAAGAATTATATATACTTCATCTTGTAATAGCATAACTACTTTTCCCAAGACTGGTATCTTTACTATTTTTTTGCCTTCTATTTCTTGGTATGATACTTTTTCTAAATCTTCTATATTATTATTGTCTCCTTTTGTTACATATTGTTTATTACCATCTTCATCTGTTTCTATTTCAATAATTCTGTGTGTTATAAGTTTATTGTTTTTTCTAAATGTAATTATGTCGTCTATTTTTAATTTTTCTTCTTCCGTTTCCTTTATTATTATTATGTCTCCTTGGGAGATGTTTGGCTTCATACTATCAGTTGTAATAATATATGCCCTGTAGCCAAACATTGACCTCCCCGTTTTATTTAATATTGAAGTTATTGAAACAATTAAAATATTATAAATAGCAACAATTATTAACGCATAAATTATTGTTCTTACTAATTTAGTTTTTTTGTTTAAATCTTTTTGTTTCATAATTTCCCTTCGTATTTTTATTTTATAATAAAATATTCATATGCTTCTCCTATATAATTGCTTCCATCATATAGTTTGAATACTAATTTATATGTTCCTGTTACCAAGTTTTCTTTAAAATACAAGAATATGGTATTTCTGCTTGCTGGATTAGTTATAATCCTATATTCATAAGGTTTATATCCACTTGCTAATTCATTTGTAAAATAGTCAGTAAAATCTACAGTTTCATATTGAGTTGAATATTCTGAATCATAGTTTCTTCTTTGTAATTCAACAACTACATTTGGATTATCTAGCCCTGAAGAGTAATCTATTACTGCTACAATTGAAGCATTTCCATTTAGTACTTTCCCTGTAGTTTTGTCTACTATCTTAGAATCATCATCTGTTGTTACTTTTAGTCCATATGCTTCATTTATAATTGTTATCTCTGTTTGTGCATAATCTGATGTTTGTAATCCATAGTATATTCCATCTGGAGAACCAAATGTTTCTACTTTTATAGTGTATGTCCCAGTTGCAAGTGTAGTATTATGTTCTGTATTAATCTTTATTTTTGACAATACATTTGATACCCTATCTGCTATTTTTATTCTAACACTTCCATCAATTCTTGGATAATATTTTTGACCTTCATATGTGAAATTCGTTCCAAGTAAGCTATCACTATTTAACTGGTTGCCATTATTATCATATATACTAATTTTAATTCCCATTTTTGAATTAAAATATTTAGTATCATATATTGTTTTAGTATTTATAACTTCCTGCTTAAAGTCTGTTGTTACATCTAAGTTTATAGTATCTCCTAAATATATTATATCTTGGCAAGTTGCTGCTACATCTATTGTTGCAGTTTTATTAGTGTATATGCTATATTGAGTTGTATCTCTTTGTATACCTAATACACCTATTAATGTGTTTCCTACACTATCGTGCAATTCTATTAATAAGCTATTATTTATTGCATTTTCTGTTATATTGCTTTGGCTTACATCTATATGGAATATAAAGTTTTCATATACTAGGTCTTGTGTAGCATCATAATATAAATTGTATGCATTAGACTCATTGTAAGGAGAATTTGTGCTTCCCATCTCTATAAACTTGTTTAATTCATACATATAAATACCATTTGCTTCATCACTCGCCGTTACTACATAATAATAGTATTTATTAGTAGCCATATCTAACATAATGATTTTAGTATTTTGTTTATATACATATGGTCTATTCGATGAATCTCTAGAAACTAGTACACGTTTACATGTTGCATAATCATCATTATACTCATTTTCTGAAAAATCAGTTATTAATAATGAATAATATGTTGAGAATATACTTTCATTTGTTATGGTTGTTTCTGTTGTTGTAAATAAGTCAAATTCTTCACCTGGCGAAATTGCTGCTTCATAGTAGTTGTCTTGGAATAATGCTGCTGACATATTTATTACTATATCTATATAAGATATATCATATGTTAAATCGTCAATTGGTACCATTACTTGGAACCTTATTCTTACAGAACCTAAATCCTGTGCAACTGTTAAGTTCTGTGAGTGGTATAAACAAAATGTTAATGAAGGTGTAAATGTAGAGTTATCACTTGCATATAAACTAGGCCCATCATAACTTCCTCCATCTGCTGTATAGAAGTTATTTGTGTTACTTGTGTTCCAGCCATTTTTTCCACTTTTCATTGAAAGTCCAAATACAGTCTCTGCTGTAGTATTATCCGGAGCAATTGCCTCTATTTGGCTTCCATTTACTAATGATATTTCGTCTTTTAATCCAGCTGCAAAACCTACTATTTGGAATTTAGTATTTGCTGTTGAATAACCTGTTAGTGATAGTTCATATGTTCCAAGTGTTGCATATTTTGATGCTGTAAGTGATATTTCAAAAGTCTTAACATCTAGCATTTCTCCCACTAACCAAATATAATACAAGTCATCTTCTGGAGTTACATCCACATATCCAGCTTTTATATATCCTTCATTATTATAGTTTGTATAAAATCCATCCACACCTGTATCATGGTTTGATTTGTGCATTCCTAATACATATGAGTTTAATGAAAATGTACCTGCATTTGTTATTTCGTCTCCATTATTAAAGTTGTGGTTATAAAGTCCTGTACTTGTGCTAGGATTATTTGTATTTGTGTATAATCCTAAAAATGTCATTCCTGTTACTTCTCCATATGCTGTTACTTGCTCATTTGTTGCTATGTTAAGGTTTTTGCCTTCATACATATAAATTCTATTGTCTACATTTTTTACTGTTGCACCTGTTTCTTCATCTATTTGTACAGTAGCTAAGGTTTCAGTTCCATCTACGTCAACTAGGCTTGACATTTTCTTTAATAAGTTTGCTCCACAATTTAAATATAATGTTGAATTATTTTTTAATTTTAATTCGTCTATTCTACTTAAAGTAAACTTTACTGTAGAATATTCATTAGTTCTATCTGTTGTACCTGATAGAACTATTGCAGAATTATCTAGTGTTACTACTGTTGCTCTTTGTATAGATATATTTCTACATGGATTATCTACTGTTCCATAATTTTTTATTTGTATATAACTTTCTCCTGATGTACTTGATGCATTACCTGAACCAAATATACTTCCTTCTGTTTTAAAATTTGTATGTCCGCTTCCATCTATATTAATTTCTATTCCTTCTGTTACACTTATAAAGCTAAAATCATATTCTTCAGAACCTGATGCATTTGCTTCTCCTCCACCAAATACTGTTCCTCTAATATAAATATCTGCTTTTTGCAAATCTGTATTTTGTACCGCTTCATACCCAATATTTAAATCTGTATATCCATATACAACAGATGTATTTGCTCCTCCATATACATTGCCATATATAGTGCCTCCTACAATATTTACTGTACTCTTTGAATTATTAAGGTCTTTAGTTCCTGTTGCTGCAGCATTTCCTCCTCCAAACACAGAGCCTTTTTGAGCTGAAACATTGTCTTCTGCACTTCCGATAGTAGTATTCCCTTCTATATTTATATTAGCATTTCCATTTACAACTGCTGTTGCACCATTACCACCTGCATATGCACTTCCTTTTATTGTAGCATTTGCTATACGTACATAAGTGTTTCCATTTACAACTCCATCATTACCTCCGCCATATATATTATTTTCTATTGTTCCTCCTGCAATTACTAGACTTGTATTACTATCTACACTAGCAGCATTTCCTCCTCCATATACATTTTGTATGTTGCCATCTTGTATTTGTACATTTGTTGTTGCAACTGATGCCAAGTTTCCTCCCCCATATACATTTCTTGCTGTTCCATTTTCTATATACACATTAGGAGTTGGAGTTATTGCTTGATTTCCTCCTCCATAAATATTTTCAACATTTCCTGCTTTTAATCTTACTTCTGTCGTGGTTGTTGTTCCACCTTGGTTATTTCCTCCATATGCATTTGTTATTGTTCCACCATTTAATATTACATATGAATTTGTTACTGTTCCACCTTGATTATTTCCTCCATATACGCTGTTTGCTGTACCTGAAGTTGTTGTTAAATTTGCGGTTTGAACATTTCCACTTTGGTTTGAACCTGCAAAAATATTTTCTGCTGTTCCTCCTTGAAGATATACATTTGTTGTTGTTACACTAGCTAGGTTTCCTCCTCCATATGCACTTGTGGTTCTTCCTCCTTCTAAGTACACATTAGATGTAGTTGTTATAGCTTCATTACCTCCGCCAAATACATTTTCTAATTCACCTAGTTTTACCCTTACTTCTGTGGTAATTGTTGTTCCTCCTGCATTGTTCCCTCCATATGCATTTGTTATTGTTCCTCCATTTATTGTTACATATGAATTTGTTACTGTTCCACCTTGGTTATTTCCTCCATATACATTTGTTGCTGTGCCTGAAGTTGTTGTTAAATTTGCAGTTTGAACATCTCCACTTTGGTTTGAACCTGCAAAAATATTTTCTGCTGTACCTCCTTGAAGATATACATTTGTTGTTGTTACACTTGCTAAATTTCCTCCTCCATATACTTCAGTACTATTACCACCAGTTATGTACACATTTGTATTTGTAGTTTCTGCTTCATTTCCTCCGCCAAATACTCTTGCTTGCGTTCCTCCATTTATTGTAACATTTGCAGTTCCATCAACTATTCCTACATTTCCTCCACCATAAATATTTCCGGTATGTGTTCCATTATTTATGTTTATGTTTGTAGTTCCTGTTGTTTTAGCAATATTTCCTCCGCCAAACACTTCAGTTGATAAGTTAGCAGCAACACTTATGGTTGAAGTTCCTATTAATTTTGCCATTTCTTCATAGCCTTGAATTCCAGCTCCTGCCCCATAAATTTGTCCCCTTATTGTTGGAGTTCCACTAATATTTATCTGACTGTTTCCTGTCATTTGTGCAATATTTGGTTTACTTGATAAATCGTATCCACATCCTGCTCCATATATGTTTCCATTTATTGTAGGGCTACCACTTATTGTAATATTACTATCTCCATATAGTGCTCCACCATCTACCGCTGTTACATTTGCATTTAAGTATTCAGTATATCCATATCCTCCACCGAAAATATTTCCTTGTATAGTTCCATTAGATATATTAATATTTACTGATGTATCAAAAGATGCTCCATAGCTTTTGTATGGGTCTGATGAATTCTCGCTATATCCTGTAACTCCTCCTGCTCCTGCACCATAAATATTTCCTTCAACTGTTCCACCTGTCATATTTATGTTTACAGTTCCATAAAAATATGAATCACAAGTATTTCCTGTAGCAGTTGAAGACCCAACTACGTCCATATTTCTTCCTAAGCATCCACCATATAATTCACTAATTGTTCCTCCTGAAATATTTATTGTTGTTTCTCCCATAAATGTGTTTTCTGGATAAGTCCATCTGCTTGGTCTTGTTGCTGAGTCTCCTATACTTCCACCGCAAATACGTCCAACACTTCCTGATACAATACTCTCTGTTACTATTGAATAATTATTACCACAAGCAGAACCTCCAACTAATAAGTTAACATCATAATCATAATTACTTGCAGTTGTACTGTTTTTTATATCTACTAGAATAGAAACAATAAATGCATCATCCATAGAAGAACCCATAAAGTCATGTGATGTTGTTTGTCCTTGTCCAGAAGATGTTCCCGGAGTTCCTCCTAAAACAATTCTTCCATATGTGCCACTTTTTATTACAATTTCACAATTGTTATTTGGCAAAGTTGTTCTATTATACTGATACCAGCCTGCAAATAAGTGAAATCCTGGTGCATTATTTCCAAGTAAACCTTGGTTTGAATTTGCATTTCTATAGTTTGTCATTGTTACACCTTCACCAGCAGTAAAACTATGCCCCTGACAAACTAAATACATATACCCATTTCCACCATTAAGTGTTAAATTCATTATAGTAAGTTCTTCTGTTAGATAGCGGAAATAAGATGTAGTACTTCCAAATCTCCAAACAGCATTATAATTTACTCCACCATATATTCCTGTTATTGTAGCTTTTTTAGCATATGTTGTACTTGTTTGAGAATTAAAAAAGCTAAGACTTGTATCTGTATAGTTTCCCATCATTACTATAATATTTTCATTTCTGCTTCCTGTTGCACTTAATTTTGAGTAAGCAGTTTCAAGTGTTTCTACTGCAGTATCTGGTGTATATCCATCATTATAATCACTGCCATTATAGTAATCCACAAATACTACTATTCTATCTCCAAATACAAATGATTTTTCTACTGATAATCTAGTATCAGCACTGTTTGTTGCAACTAATTTATATTCCATTCCTTTTTCTAAATTATTTAGAGTTAATGAATTTCCATTTTCTATTTGCGTTACTGTTCCAGTTATATCTTCACTATACCATGTAAAAGTGTAGTCCTCCATGTTTGCGTATCTTAATGCTGTTCCTACTAAAACTGCTGTTACACTATTGTTTGTCTCGTCTATATCAAATTCAATATCTATATATAATTTTGGAATATTAAATTCTACCTTTGTATAATAATTACCTGCAGAAACTAATACAGAAACATCATAACCTTCATCAAAAGATGGTGTTAATTCTGGGCTAGTATTTCCTGTAATTGTTTCATCTAGTTCTCCATTTATATACCATTTATATGTATAGTTTCCTAGATTATATGGATCATTTACTTGTATTTGATATATATCTGTTTGTATTTCTTGCACTGTTGCACTTAATCTTGGTATTAAACTCAGCTCTGCATTTTCATATTTCCAAGATACATAATTTCCACCTGCATTTGAATTAAAGCTACTCAATCTACTGCTTTTATCGCTAGTATATAATCCTTTATTTACCCCTTGTACAG
>JBJFFF010000142.1:0-7801 GCA_051891455.1 Clostridia bacterium
ACATATAAAGAAGATATTTTCTCATCAACATTAAATATGACAGTAAAAGCAGGAGATGCAACTGGTATGAGTGCAGTAGTTACAACACAAACTGAAGAAGGAATAGTAGTAGAAACAGAATGTGTTGGAAAAGTATATGCACCAGAGGAATTTGACAGAAACGTATGGACAGTAGAAGGAGAGCCAACAACAACAATAACAGTGGACAAGCCATCAACAGTAGAATTAACATGTGCAACAGTAGTAAATAGAATACCAGACACAATAAACGCAGCACCTGGTTATGTAACAACAGAAAAATTCGGAGAACTAAACTTTAAAGTAAAAAATTTAAATGAATATGTAAATGGATAAAAGAGAAAAAAGAGGCTCGTGATACGGGTCTCTTTTTGTATATTTTATAATGTTCATAAACTACTTGCAAAATTTTCTATTTTACGATAAAATATTAACCGTATAAAATAAAATAATAGGAAGTAAAAAGATGATAAATTTATTGTTGTGTGGAAACGAGAAGGTTTTTGACGGAGCATTAACTCTGGCTTTATCTATAACAAACAGAACCAAAGAACCAATTAATTGCTACATTTTTACTATGGATTTGACAAGATTAAAACCTGAATATACAGCTATTCGCGATGAGCAAATTGATTTTTTAAATAAAGTAGTCAAGTCAAAAAATCCAGAAAATCAAGTAACTAAAGTTGATGTAACAAATTTATATGAGCAAGAATTTATGAATTGTGCTAATGAAAATGCATATTGCACACCTTATACTTTGCTAAGATTATTAGCCGATTTAGTTCCAGAAATACCAGATAAATTATTATATTTAGATATAGATATGATGGCGGGTGGAGATATTTCAAAACTATATAATATTGATGTAACTGATTATGAATATGCAGCAGTAAAAGAAAAATATGGTTGTTGGATTATAAGACCAGATTATATAAACGCTGGAATGCTTTTACTTAATATGAATAAAATAAAAGAGACAAAGCTTCTAGAAAAAGCAAGGGAATTAATAAGAACTAAAAAAATGTTATTTGCAGACCAAGATGCAATTTTCTGGTCAACCACAAAGAAAAAGCTACTTCCTAGAATTTTTAATGAGCAATCAAAATTTAATAAAAAAGATACTATTATTTGTCATTTCTCTAAAAGGCTTATGTTTTTACCATATCCACATACAGAAAATTACAAACAATGGCAAGTAGAAGAAGTACATAAAGTATTAAAATGTTATTATTTTGATGATGATTTAAACGAATATATAGAATTAAAAAAAGAATATGAAAAAAAGAAAGTAGGAATTTAAATGGAACAAAACAAAGAAGTATTACCAATATTTTTTGCGGCTGATGATAAATATATGCCTTTTTTAGCAGTAACACTTCAGTCATTAGTAGATAACTCGTCTACAGATTATTACTATTTAATAAAAGTACTATATACAAATATAAGCGAAGAAAACAAAGAAAAAATTAAAAAATATGAAAGAGAAAATGTAAATATAGAATTTGTAGATTTAAACTATTATATTGAAAAAATTAAAGACAAACTATATACACGTGATTATTATTCAAAAACAACATATTTTAGGCTATTTATACCAAATCTATATCCTCAATACAATAAAGCACTATATTTAGATAGTGATATTGTTCTTTTAAGAGATGTAGCAGAATTATTTAATATAGACCTAGGAGATAATTTGGTTGGAGGAGCTCCAGATGATGTTATACAAACAATTGAGGTCTTCCAAGAATATGCAGAAAAAGTTGTAGGTGTAGCAGATTACAGAAATTATTTTAATGCAGGAGTTTTGCTAATGAATTTAGACGAACTTCGAAAATATAATTTCCAAGAAAAATTTTTGTATGTATTGGGAACAATTAAATTTTCTGTAGCTCAAGACCAAGATTATTTAAATAGACTTTGCAAAGGTAGAGTAAAAATAATTGATAAAAACTGGAATAGGATGCCGGTTTCTAATATAGAAGTAGATGAGAAAGATTTAAAACTAATTCACTACAATTTAGCATATAAACCATGGCACTTTGAAGATATTCTATACAAAGACTATTTCTGGGAATATGCACAAAAAACAGAATACTTTGATGAAATATTAAAAATAAAAGATAATTATAGTGATGAAGAAAAATTTGATGATAGGGAAAAAGATAGACAACTTCGTGAACTTGCTCAAAAGGAATCTGACTGTGTTGGAGATGATAGAAGAAAATAGGGGATGAAAAATGGAAGAACAGGAAATAGAAAAATCCAAGGAAAGACTAGAAATACTAGAGAAAATTGAAAGGCTAGAAAAAGAAGGGCATTTTGATGTAGATGCAGAAGATGACCCACCTACAATTATTTTAACTCCAGAAAATGTTGATTATTTAAAAAAGAAATGGAGAAGTAAATTAAAAGCTAGATTTGCAAATAAACTTGGAGAAAGATTTTTAGATAGTTTACTTGAAAATAATAAACTAATTATAAAAGAAATTAAAGGGATTGAAATTTTACAAAGTGTTCAAACAGGAGCAATGATAACATGTAATCATTTTAATCCATTTGACTCATTTTCAATTGAAGAGGTATTTAGAATATCTGGTCAATCGAAAAATAAAAAATTATATAAAGTAATAAGAGAGGGAAATTACACTAATTTCCCTGGACTATACGGCTTCTTCTTTAGAAACTGTGACACTTTACCATTAAGCTCAAATACAAAAACTATGACAGAATTTATAAAAGCGGTTGATACAATTTTACAAAGAGGAGATTTTATATTAATTTATCCAGAACAAAGCTTATGGTGGAATTATAAAAAACCAAAGCCATTAAAAAGTGGTGCATATAGATTGGCTTCGAGAAATAATGTACCAGTAATTCCAATATTTATAACAATGGAGGATACTGATATAATTGGTGAAGATGGTTTCCCAGTACAACAATACATTATAAATATAGAAGAGCCAATATATCCAGATAAGAATTTATCTACTAAAGAAAATACAGAAATAATGAAGAAAAAAAATTTCGAAGTTTGGAAAAAAGTATATGAAGATTTTTATAAAATACCATTAGAATATACTACTGAAAAAAAGGATTTAAATGTATGAAACCAAAGGAAATAATCTACTATAAAGATGAACTAAATGATGAATTTTCAAAAGCAAAAATAGTCCCAATATTAATAGATGAAAATTATAAGTATGCTCATCATAAACTATGGGACTTTATTTGCCTTTGCATGCAAAATATTCTAAGTATGCCAATTAAAATATTGTACTCTAAAATAAAATTTAGAATTAAATATGTAGGAAAAGAGAAGTTAAAACCATATAGAAATGAAGCTTATTTTGTGTATGTAAATCACACACAACCCTTTGCAGATACTTTTATACCAAGTTTGCCAATATATCCTAAAAGAAACTTTTTTATAGTAAATCCTGAAAATGTTTCTATGAAATTTTTGGGAAATATTGTACAGCTATTAGGTGCTTTGCCAATTCCTGCCAATAAAAAGGCAATGAAAAAATTTTTAGAAGCAATAGAAGAAAATGTTAAGAAAAAACACTCAATTACAATATATCCAGAGGCCCATATTTGGCCATATTACACAAAAATAAGACCTTTTAAATCAGTGTCATTTAAATATCCAATAGACTTAAATACACCATCATTTTGCATGACAAATACATACCAAAGCTATGGCAAAAACAATGATAAAATAAAAATTGTAACATATATAGATGGGCCATTTTTCCCAGATAAAAGCTTAACTAAATCTGAACAAAAACAAAACTTAAGAAACCAAATATATAACAAAATGGTAGAACGAAGCAAAAACAGTAATATAGAATATATAAAATATGAAAAGATTATGTAGGGGCGGGTTCTAAAGTCCGCCCTAAAAAATTATTATCTACAATTGTTGTTTTCATTTCTTTGGCTGTTATTTTGATTTTCATTATTTCTATTTTGTTTATTTTGATTATTTTTTTTATTTTCTTTTTTACTCATAAAAGCACCTCCAAAAATATTTCTATAAATATTATTTTCAAAATTACATATATTATTCTTAAAAATGTCTTTTTAAAAAACAAATTCACATAATTCAAAAACTAATTGAAGTTTATTCCAAGTTGTGCTATAATAATAAATCATAGGTGAAAGCCTATAATACCCTTTTTCCACTAAAATGTGAGGAAAATATCGTTTCCGTACTTTTTGGTTTTATAGATATAGTTAACTTGTCAACAATAAAAGGAGGAATATTTTTATGGCATATCTCGAAGAGATAGTACTATTATGTGTTGTAGGAGTCAACATTATTTCACTCTTTGCGTTCTGTATGTCTGAATCTACAATGAAGCATTCTCAACGGAAAATGATAATAAGAGGAATTGTATTCCTATTAACCATTGTATTTTTCGATGTAGTATGTATGGTAGGTTTTGCAGTCAAAGGGAGTGCAGATAATTTGAAAGTTTTCGTGTTGTTTTTCCCATTAATTGGATATTACTTATATGACTCCATAAAAGAATTAACAAAAAAACAGAGATAAACCATATCGAAAAGAACCTTCGCTTGAGGGTTCTTTTTGTATCTGTATTTATAGAAATTTTCTTTATATAAAAATTAGTTGTTAATTTCAAATTTTTGCGTTATAATAGGTAACATGGAAAGTTTAAATGAAAAAATTGTAAAATTTTTAAAAGAAAATAATAAAACTATTAGCTTTATGGAGTCTTGCACAGGTGGCTATTTGGCAAATGAAATTACAAATGTTAGTGGGGCATCTAATGTTTTAAAGGTTAGCCTTGTTACATATTCTAATGAGTATAAAATGAAGTTCGGAGTAACTAAAAAGACTTTAGATAAATATACTGTATATAGCAGAGAAACTGCAAGAGAGATGGCAAAAATGGTATCAGATTTTGCCACATCTAGCTATGGAATTGGTGTTACCGGAGAACTTCGGGAACACTTTAAAAGAAGAAAACAAAGTTTATTATTGTATTTATAGTAAACAGATGAACAAATATATGATTAATCAAATTAGCATCGAACCTAAACAAAGGGAACAAATGAAGCAAGAAGTATCACAAATAATATTGGAGGAATTATGGAATACATTAACGAAAAATTAAATGAATTTAATGAGAATATACAAGGAAAAAAGGTTGCAATTATTGGATTAGGAGTTAGTAATAAACCTTTAATTGAATATCTATATAATTTAGGTACTAGAATTACTGTATTTGATAATAGAGAGCAAGAAAAAATAGATACAGATATTTGGGATGAAGTTACAAAATATAATTTAAAATATTATATTGGAAAAGATTATTTGGCTAATTTAAAAGGTTTCTACTATATATTTAGGTCACCATCTTGTAGACCAGATTTACCAGAAATTGAAGCAGAAGTAAAACGAGGAGCAATACTTACCTCTGAAATAGAAATGGTTTTAAAATTAGCACCATGTAAAACCATCGGAATAACTGGTAGTGACGGTAAAACAACAACAACTTCTTTAATATATGAAATTTTAAAGAAAAAATATAAATGCTTTTTAGGTGGAAATATTGGAACGCCATTATTTACTAGAATTTCTGAGATGAAACCAGAAGATATTGTTGTATTAGAACTTAGCAGTTTTCAATTAATGAATATGGAATTAAGCACGGATGTTGCAGTTGTAACAAACATATCTCCAAATCATTTAAATGTACATAAAGATTATCAAGAATATATAGATGCAAAAGCTAATATTTTTAAATATCAAAACGAAAATGGAACTTTGGTTATAAATTATGATAATGATATAACTAAAAACTTTGCAAAACAAGCAAATGGTAAGGTAGTATATTTTAGTAGAAAAGAGAAACTTCCAAATGGAGTTATATTTGATGAAGATACAGTTAAAATCTGTGATAATGATTTACGAAGACATGTAATAAATAGAAAAGATGTAAAAATACGTGGACTTCATAATATAGAAAACATATGTGCCGCAATTGCAGCAACAAAAGATTTAGTTAGTCCAGAAGAACAAAAACAAGCAATAATGGAATTTACAGGAGTAGAACATAGATTAGAATTTGTAAGAGAAATAGATAATGTTAAATGGTATAATGACTCTATTGCATCAAGCCCAAATAGAACAATTGCAGGACTAAATTCGTATAATGAAAGAATAGTTTTAATAGCTGGGGGAAGGGATAAACATTTAGATTACGACCCAATAGCTAAGCCAATAATAGAACATGTAGATGCATTAATTGTAATGGGCGAAACTGCAGAAAAAATAAAAAATGCAGTAACAAGAGAACTAGAAAAACAAAAGAAAACTTTAAATATTATAAAGGTAGCAAATGTAGAAGAAGCGGTAAAAACGGCAAAGAAACAAGCCAAACCTAATGAAATAGTACTATTTTCTCCTGCAAGTACAAGTTTTGATATGTTCAAAAATTTCGAAGAAAGAGGAAAGAAATTTAAAGAAGAAGTAAATAAGTTGTAAAAACCAAGCCTCCTTATGCATATATTAATGTATAGGGAGGTTTTATTCATGGATTATCAAAATTATGAAGATTATATGAGAAGTGTACTAGGATATCAAACAGGAAATATTTATGCAAATACATATAATCCTAGAAATGACTATTATTACGATATGCCAATGATGACAACTGATTATATTACAGCTGAAACAGATGAATTTAGCGAACTTTACCCTGAAATATATAAATTAATATATCCGATGGTATGTAAAGTATGTAGTCAAAATAGTACTAGAGAAATTACAAAAGATTTAGTAGATAGAATGACAGATGAAATATATGTAAATTTTGAAGCGGAAGACACGCAAAGTTCAAATATGAGAACAACTTTAAAAAATGGAGATGTGCGTAATCCAAATGCAAAAGAACCTGAAGTAAGGCAAGAAACAAGACAACGTAATTTCTTACTTAGAGATTTAATTAAAATTTTAATATTAAGAGAACTTTTAAGACGTAGGAGACCTCATAGACCTCAATTTCCATCACAAGGCAGACCACCTATGCCACCAAGACCACCAATGGGACCAGGAAATCCTTGGAGACCATATTAGAAGTTACGCATTATTATTTTTGTAGAGGGAGGGCCCAAAAAGTCCGCCTTTAAATATAATTTATTTTTATTATTTGTATATTTTTCCATAAAGTTACCAATAATAATCTCAGATTATTTTGAAAGGTGGAATATATATGAAAGTAAAAGAATGTATGTGTAATCAGGTGGAATATGTTAAACCAGAGGCAACTGTATGTGATGTTGCTAAATTAATGTTAAATAAACATATAGGTTGTGTACCAGTATGTAATGCAAACAAAAATGTAGTAGGGCTAGTAACAGACAGAGATTTAATACTAAGAACACTTGCATGTGAAAAAGACATAAAACAAACACCTGTTAGTGAGGTCATGACAACAAATGTTTATAAAACAACCCCTGAAGCAGATACAACTGATGTATCTAAAATAATGTGTGATTGCCAAGTAAGGAGAGTACCTGTAGTAGAAAATGAACAATTAATAGGCATTATAACACTTGGGGATTTAGCCAACAACCAGAATGTAAGCCCAGAGGAAGTAACAATTACAGTTGAAGGAATATGCAAATGTGGCGACAATGCACAAAATGCAGAATAAATTGTAATTGGTAGGGGCGAATTTGTTGCAAATAACGTGTAGGGGCACCTGCCCACAGGTGCCCAGAATGTATAATAATAAGGGCACCTGTG
>JBJFFF010000143.1:0-1550 GCA_051891455.1 Clostridia bacterium
AGAAAGACTAGAAAGTATAGCATAAGCTTCTGTGCTAGATGCACTATCTCCATCTACTCCATTATACATTTGTTCAAAACATAAACTTGCTGTAAGTGATAATGGGAAGTCTTGTGCAAATTTTTCTCCTAAATATCCTGAAAGTATTAGCACACCTTTTGAATGTGATGGACCAGATAACTCAATTTCTCTTTCTATGTTTACAACTCCAGTTTTTCCCATATATGTGTTTGCTGTAATTCTTGAAGGTTTACCAAAAGTATAATCTCCTATTGTCATAACTGTAAGTCCGTTTATAACACCTACTTCATATCCTTCTGTATTAATAAGCAAAGTGTTGTCAGCAATCATTTCAGAATATTTATGTTCATATTTTTTTATTCTATCTATTCTTTCAGCAAGTGCTTTTTCTATAAATTCTTTTGTTACAACTTTTTTTCTTGCAAGTTTTGCCCATGTAGAACTTTCTGAAATAATTTCTCCTATCTCAGAAAAATGTGTAGATAATTTGTCTTTGTCCTCTGTTATCCTTGATGCAAATTCTACAACTTTTGCCATTGCATCCTTGTCTAAAGGCAAGAATCCTTCTCTTTCGCCATAGTTATGCACAAATTTTGCAAGCTTGTTGATATTTTCTTCTGTTCTTGGTGCATCTTCCTCAAATTCTGCTTTTATTTTAAATAGTTTTCTAAAATCTGGGTCTAATGCAAGTAATGTATGATATATATTTGAATCTCCAAGTAAAATAACTTTTACATTAAGTGGAATTGGCTCTGGTTTTAAAGAAATCATAACCATATAAGAACGTTGTTCCACATTATTTTCTATAGAAAGTTCTTTTACTAATAATGCCTTTTTTAAAGTATCATAACAGATTTGGTTCGACAATAAATCTTGGGCTTGAAGTATAATATATCCTCCATTTGCTTTATGCAAAAGTCCTGGTTTTAGCATAGTAAAGTCTGTTTTAAGCATTCCATATTGATTTTCATATTCTAGCTTTCCAAATAAATTATGGTACATGTAGTTTGTATCCATAATTATAGGAGCCCCTTCTAAGTTACTATTATCTACAAATAGGTTTACTCTGTAATTAAGCCATGGCTTAACTGCTTCTGGTTTTGGATTTTGAGGACTTGGCTGTACCTCCTCCTCTTTTATAAAATACGATAAATTTTTTAATATATCTTTTTTTACATTATCTAAAAATGCTACTACTTTTTTATATTTTTTGTATGTTGCTCTAATTGGGTTTATATATGCATTTATTGTTAGTAATGCTATATTTGCTTGCCAATCCTCTATTTTTTTATCTGCTTCTTTATCTATCATTTTTATTTGGCTAATTGCAGCAACAACATATTCCTGAACAATGCTAGACTTTTCTTCAAAATCTTTTTTTATTTCTTCATCTAACTTTTCAAATTCATCTTCATCAATGACTTCTCCATTTAAAACTGGCATCATATAAATACCATTTTGAGCAGATTTAACTTGAAAACCATATTTTAAACATTGTTTATTTAAGTTATTTAGTAATTTATCTTTTT
>JBJFFF010000144.1:0-1533 GCA_051891455.1 Clostridia bacterium
AACGAGGCGGTAGATGAATCCAGCTATGTGCTCAGCCGGGACCTGATCAACGTCAATGGAACAGTACAAGCCACTAATCAATTAATAGAATCACAACTAGATGCATTAAATTTATCCTCATTTATAGAAGAAGGAGAAAAATATACTAAAGATATTTTTAAAGATGTAGATATAGAAGAACTTTTAAAATCTGCAATATCTGGAAATATTAATACAAAAACACTATACTCTAGCATTTTAAGCTTACTTGGAGACGAAATAGCATCTTCAATAACAATTATTGGAGGAATACTTGCAATTATAGTAATACATGCAATTTTAAAAAATATAGGGGAGAACATAGGAAATAATAGCATTTCACAAGTGGCATATTATGTAGAGTACGTACTTATTGTAACACTTGTAATGACAAGTTTTACAAATGTTATAGATATGGTAAAAACAACAATTACAAATTTAGTTGGATACATAAACATATTAATTCCATTGCTTCTAGCTTTAGTCATGACAACGGGAACAACAATTACAGCAAGTGCTTTGCAACCAGTGATTTTGGGAATAATTGTTTTTATTGGAAATGGAATTACTTTGTATGTGTTACCAATACTTCTGATATCTACAGTACTTGGAATAGTATCAAACATTTCGGATAAAATCCAAATAGGAAAATTATCAAAAATGCTAAAATCTAGTATAGTGTGGGTATTAGGATTTGTACTTACAATGTTTGTAAGTATCCTTTCACTTGAGGGAACATTAACTAGTAGTGTAGATGGGTTAACAATAAAGGGATTAAAAACCGCAAGTAGTACATTTATTCCTGTGGTAGGAAAAGTGCTTGGAGATTCTGTTGATACTGTACTTCGGCGCGACTTCAGTTATAAAAAATGCAGTAGGAGTAGTTGGAATAATAGTAGTAATAGGAATATGTGCAATGCCAATTATTAAACTTACAGTACTAATGGCTCTATATAACTTTTCAGCTGCAATAGCAGAACCATTGGCAGATAAAAAAATAGTAAATATTTTAGAACAAATTACAG
Source organism: Clostridia bacterium (assembly GCA_051891455.1). Taxonomy (GTDB): domain Bacteria; phylum Bacillota; class Clostridia; order TANB77; family CAG-508; genus UMGS1933. Next base: position 1,044 of record JBJFFF010000144.1, read on the forward strand.
GAACCTTTAAGGTTCTACTAGCAATAGTATTTTGCATAGCAGCATTACTAATAATAGGAATCGCAATAGTGCTGAAAATCTCAAACACTGGACTAATGCTGGGGTAATTATAGAATCTTAAAATAGTGTAGGGGTCGCACTCTTGGGCGACCCGTTCTTCGAAGGCATGGTTTAATATTTTGAGGTTTTAAAGAAAGGTATAAAAATGATAGAAATAATAAACTCATGGGCACAAAAAATAATAATAGTAGTAATAATATGCACAATAATAGAAATGATATTACCAGAAGGAAAAAACAAAAAATACATAAAAACAGTAATAGGAATATATGTAGTATTTACAATAATATCTCCAATAATATCAAAAATAAACAATAGTAATACACTAGACTTAAATAAATATTTTAAAACGGAAAACAACATAACTGTTGAAACAAGTAGCCCAGTAGTAGATACAAATGAATACATAGAAGAAGTATACAAGGAAAAA
>JBJFFF010000145.1:0-7575 GCA_051891455.1 Clostridia bacterium
TAGAAAATAGACTAGTAGCTTTATATGAAATGGGAGAAACTACATATTTAGATGTGCTACTTTCATCAGCAAGCATTAGTGACTTTATTTCAAGATATTATTTAGTTTCAGAAATAGCAGAATATGATAACGAGTTGTTAGAGTCAATAGAAAAAAATAAAAATAGCATAGAAGCAGCAAAAACAACATTAGAAAATAGTAAAGCTGAAATAGAAGGCTTAAAAAATAGTAAACAAGCAACAGCAAATGCATTAAAAGCATCTCAATCTACAAAGCAACAATATGTAAATGAATTAACAACTGAGCAAAAAGCATTGCAAGACCAATTAGACCAATTTGAAAAAGATAAACAAGAAATACAACAAGAACTTGCAAGAATAGCAAGAGAGGAAGCACAGTCTGGTGGCTCAACTATAATAAATGGAAAACCAAGTGAATATGGTTATATTTTCCCAGTTGCAGGGCTTACACTTTCAAATATTAATAATAAAGACTATCCATCTTATCCAGGACATACTGGTGTAGATGTAAATATTAATGTTGTTGGAAAAAGTGTAGTAGCAGTAAAATCTGGTACAGTAGAAATTTCAAAGGCATTAAGAAACCCAGATGGTTCATATAGAAGCTATGGAGAATATGTAGTAATAAATCATCATGATGGAACAATGACACTTTATGCACATATGCTTGCAGGGTCAAGAACTGTAGTAGAAGGACAAACAGTAGAACAAGGACAAGTAATAGGAAAAGTAGGAAGCACAGGAAACTCAACAGGACCACATTTACATTTTGAAGTAAGAAAAAACGGAGTATGCGTAAACCCACTACCATATTTAGGCTATTAAATTGCATAAAATATTAATTTAGAAATATATTAATTGTAGGGCGCATAACCAGCGCCCATTATTACAAATTTTATGATAAGTAGCCCAACGCAGGGGCTTATATATTTTATTTTTAGAGCGACTCCGGGGTGACCGCCGTAGAAAATGTTTGAACGAAGTGAATTACATTTTCTAGGATGGGGCAGCGATAAAAATACAAATATATAACCCCGACGAGATTGGGCGGACTTTTTTATGGTAAATAAGGAGGCAAAAATGAATTTTGACAAAAAAAATAATATATACAAAATCATAATGGTAATTATAGTAACCATGTTAGTAACATTTTTAATAACATCAGTAATATTCTATAATTACTATATGAAAACAGACATTGGAAACATTGAAGCATTAACAAAATATATATCAATTTCCGAATCTACCACTACATTAGAGAAAAAAATAGAAATTTTAAAAAGATATTTAGAAAATAAGTATATTGGAGAATTAGATGAAGAAAAAATGGCGGAGTCAGCATTAAAAGGATATGTTGCTGGTCTTGGAGACGAATATACAGAATATCTAACTGAAGATGAATTAGAAGAATTAATGGTATCTGTAAATGGAAACTATGTTGGAATAGGTATTTACATGACTAAAAATAATGACGGAGATATTATAGTATTACTTCCAATAGAAGGTTCTCCAGCAGAAGAAGCAAATTTACAAACAGGAGATATAATAAAAAAAGTAGATGGAACAGAATGTAAAGGATTAGAGCTAACAGATGTTTCTAACATGGTAAAAGGAGAAGAAGGAACAAAAGTAAATTTAGAAATATTAAGAGATGATACCACGTTTTCTATAGATATTGAAAGAAGAAAAGTAGAAATAAAATATATTGACTCAAAAGTGATAGATGGAAACATTGGATATATAGAAATGCTTGGATTTGAAGAAAATTGCACATCTAAATTTAAAGAAGAATTAGAAAAATTAAAAAAACAAAATATAAAATCTTTAATTATAGATTTAAGAGATAATGGTGGAGGATTAGTTTCAGAGGCAATTTCACTATCGGAAATATTTGTACCAAGGGGAGAGGTTATATTAAAAACTTATGATAAAGACAATAACGAAACAGTAACAAAATCTACAAACCCAAGTACAGAAAAAATGAAAGTTGTAGTCTTAGTAAACGAAAATTCTGCAAGTGCAACAGAAATATTTGCAGCAGCAATACAAGACAACAAAGTTGGAACAATAATGGGTACTACAACATTTGGAAAAGGAATAATGCAAGAAGTTGATCCACTAGCAATAGGAGGCGCAATAAAAGTAACAATAGAAGAATTTAGAACTCCAAAGGGAAATAAAATTCACGAAGTGGGAATAACACCAGATATAGAAGTAGAAAATGATGAAATAGTTACAGAAGAAGCGCAAGACAAACAATTACAAGCAGCAATTGATTTTTTGAAAAGATAGACTGAAAAAATAACAGATTTGTTTAAGACATATAATATATATGAATAATTATATTATGTGTCTGCTTTTTTGGGAGGAATTTTATGAAACTAGGTTTGGCCTTAGCAGGTGGAGGAATTAGAGGAATTGCACATGCAGGAGTATTAAAAGCATTAGAAGAAAATAATATAGAAATAGTTTGCCTAGGGGGTACAAGTTCAGGAAGTATGATAACTGCTCTTTATGCAATAGGATATACTCCAGATGAAATCTATAATCTTTTTAAAAAATATGCAAGCACAATAGTAAAATTAAACAGTAATATAATAAGAAAAGAAATAAAAAATTTTATATTAAAACATAAAATATGCAGTCAAGGGATAAATAATGGTGAATTTATAGAAGAAATATTTAATAAAAAAGCACAAGAAAAACAAATAAGCAATATAAACCAAATAAAAATGCCAATCGTAATTCCGGCAGTAGATATGACAACAGGAGAAGAATATATGTTTACATCTGTAAAAAGCAATAAAAAAAATTATATATCAACAATAGATATTGGAAAAGCAGTAAGAGCAAGTAGTAGCTTCCCTGTAATATATGAACCTATGAAATATAAAGATAAATTATTTTTAGATGGAGGAATTCTCAATAATATCCCAGCAAAAGCAGTAAAAGATTTAGGAGCAGATAAAATAATTTCAGTAAAATTTGATAGTAACAAAATAGAACCTACTAGTAATGCAGTGGATATAGTTGTAAAAGTATCAGACTTAATGAGTGAAAAAATATCAGATGAAGATTCAAATGCTACTGACTATACAATAACAGTTCCAACAGATGGAGCTGGAATTTTAGATATAAGTAAGATAGACTACTGTTTTGAGTCTGGCTATGAAACTACAAAAAAACAAATAAAACAAATATTAAATTGCCTTGACAAAACTTAATTAAAATAGTACAATTATTAAAGCGATGAAGATAAGAGAATTTTAAAATTCTATGTGACACTTATTGGAGCTAAAACAAAAATTAAATAAAAAAAGTGGGAAATATCCAAAAAGGGTGGCACCGCGGATGGGAATAATAAAACCTTTCGTCCCTGTATAACAAACTTATGCAGTCGGACAAAAGGTTTTTTAGCTTTCATACTCAAAGTAGCCCAACGCAGGGGCTTTATATATTTTAAAAGCGAATTTCCTCGGGGGGACCGCCGTGGGCTGTTAAAGGCGCAAGCCTTGTTACAGCGCCGGTGGGAAGAAATGAGCGAATTAAAATATATAAACCCCGACAAGATTGGGCGGATTTATTAAATAAAAGGGAGGAAAGGTTATGAACGAATACAGAACACATAATTGTGGCGAATTAAGACTTACAAACAAAGGAGAAGAGGTACGCTTAGCAGGCTGGGTACAAAGAATAAGAAACTTAGGATCAATGAAATTTATAGACCTAAGAGACCAATATGGAATAACACAAATAGTTATAACAGATAATGGAGAAGTAACAAAAGTTGCAGATAGCTTAGTAACAGAAATGACAATATCTGTGGAAGGAACAGTATTAGAAAGAACAAATAAAAATAATAAAATACCAACAGGAGAAATTGAAATAGAAGCAAAAAAAATAACTGTACTTGGAAAATGTAAAAATGTACTTCCATTTGAAATAAACTCTGAAAAAACGGATAATTCAGCCATAAGAGAAGACCTAAGACTAGAATATAGATACTTAGATTTAAGAAATGATAAAATACATAAAAATATTCTACTTCGTTCAGAAATAATGAAATTTTTAAGAGCCAAAATGGATGAATTAGGATTTGCAGAAATTCAAACACCAATACTTGCAAACTCATCACCAGAAGGAGCAAGAGACTATTTAGTACCAAGTAGAATTCATCCAGGAGAATTTTATGCACTTCCACAAGCTCCACAGCAATTTAAACAATTACTTATGGTATCTGGATTTGATAAATATTATCAAATAGCTCCATGCTTTAGAGATGAAGACCCTAGAGCAGATAGAGCACCAGGAGAATTTTATCAATTAGACTTTGAAATGAGTTTTGCAACACAAGAAGATGTATTTAAAGTATTAGAAGAAGTCTTTTCTTCAACTTTCAAAAAATTTACAACATGGGAAGTAGATGAGGGACCATTTATTAGAATCCCATATAGAGAAGCAATGGAAAAATACGGAATAGATAAACCAGATTTAAGAAATCCACTTATAATACAAGACTTCACAGAAATGTTTGTAAATAGTGAATTTGGTGCATTTAAAGATAAAACAATAAAAGCAATAGTTGTTCCAAATGGAGCGAGCCAAGGAAGAAAATTTTTTGATAATATGACTACGTATGCAGTAGAAGAAGCAGGAGCAAAAGGACTAGCTTGGGTAAAAGTTGATGAAGAAGGAAATTTTGCAGGAGGAATTTCAAAATTTATAACAGAAGAGATAAAAGAAAAAATGGTAGAGGCTGGAGTAAAGAAAAATGATAGCATTTTCTTTATAGCAGATGAATTTAAAACTGCTCAAAAAATAGCAGGACAAGTAAGAATAGAGCTTGGAAAACGCTTAGACTTAATAGAAAAAAATGCATATAGATTTTGCCTAATTGTAGACTTCCCAATGTATGAATTATCAGATGAAGGAAAAATAGACTTTAACCACAACCCATTTTCAATGCCTCAAGGGGGAATGGAGGCTTTAGAAAATAAAGACCCATTAGAAATTTTAGCATACCAATATGATGTAGTATGTAATGGATATGAAATGGCCTCTGGCGCTGTAAGAAATCATGATCCAGAATTAATGGTAAAAGCATTTGAACTGGCAGGATACACAGAAGAAGATGTAAAGAAAAAATTTGGAGCACTATATAATGCATTTATGTATGGAGCACCACCACATGCAGGAGCAGCACCTGGATTTGATAGAATGGTAATGCTAATTGCAAACGAAGAAAATTTAAGAGAAATAATAGCATTCCCAAAAAATAAAAAAGCAAGAGATGTGCTTATGGGAGCACCAAGCACTGTAAAAGAAGAACAATTAAAAGACGTACATATAAAAATAGATTTAAAATAAATTGTAGTTTGGAGGTGAGATGTGGGAGGTGGGAAGTGTGATTGGTAAGGGCAAATCTTCGAAGAAATTACCCTAAAATCGCACCTCACACTTCTCACTTCGCACTTCAGTTTGCAAAAGCCAACGCTTTTGCAAACTACAATTTTAAGGGGAAAATATGAAAAAATTGCTGATTACAGAAAAACCTTCGGTTGCTATGGAATTTGCAAAAGCATTAAAAGTAAACACAAATAGGAAAAACGGATACTTAGAATCTGAAGAATGGATTATTACTTGGTGTGTTGGGCATTTAGTTACAATGTCATACCCAGAAAAATACGATGAAAAGTTAAAATTTTGGAGATTAGATACACTTCCATTTTTACCAGAAGAATATAAATATGAGATAATACCAGCTGTACAAAACCAATTTAATGTTGTACAAACCTTGCTACAAAGGGAAGATGTTAGTGAAATATATAATGCAGGTGACTCTGGAAGAGAAGGAGAATATATACAAAGGCTAGTATTTATGATGGCAAAACCTAATCCAAATGCAAAAATGAAACGTGTATGGATAGATTCACAAACTGAGGAAGAAATACTAAGGGGAATAAATGAAGCAAAAGATTTATCTGAATATGATAGTTTATCAGATTCAGCATATTTAAGAGCAAAAGAGGATTACCTAATTGGTATAAATTTTTCAAGAATGTTATCTATAATATATGGAAAAAGAGTTGCCAAAGAAATAAACGAAGACAAAGTATCTATTTCTGTTGGAAGGGTTATGACATGCGTACTAGGTATGGTGGTTTCAAGAGAAAGAGAGATTAGAAATTTTGTAAAAACAAAATATTATAAAATTTCAGGTGTGTTTAGCACTGTAAATGGAGCTTTTACTGCAGAATGGAAAGTAAACGAAAAATCAAAAAAATTCGAAACACCAGAATTATATAATGAAACAGGATTTAAAACAAAAGAAAAAGCAGAAGAATTTATAAATTCATTAAAAGGAAAAGAGGCAACTGTTTCAGAAATAAAAAGAACTAAACAAAAGGAAAATGCACCTCTTTTATTTAACTTAGCAGAAATTCAAAATGAATGCACAAAACGTTTTAAAATAAAACCAGATGAAACACTAGAAATTATACAAACATTGTATGAGAAAAAATTAGTAACATACCCAAGAACAGATGCAAGAGTATTATCAACAGCAGTAGCAAAGGAAATATCTAAAAACTTAAATGGACTAGCTCGTGGATTTAAAGATGAAGAAATACAAAAATACATATCAAAAATGGTACAGGAAAAATATTCTACCAATTTATTAAAAACAAAATATGTAAACGATAGTAAAATAACAGACCATTATGCAATAATTCCAACAGGTCAGGGCTTTGAGAACTACGAAAAATTACCAGATTTAAATAAAGAAATATATAAACTAATTGTAAGAAGATTTTTAAGCATATTTTATCCACCAGCAGAATTTAATAAAGTAGCAGTAACAGTAAACATAGAAGATGAAACTTTTTTGTCTAATGAGAAAATATGCATAAATCAGGGGTATTTAGAGGTCCTGAAACCAGATAAAGAAGCAAAAGCAGAGGCAAATGAAGGACTAAAAAACTTAAAAAAAGGTCAAAAAATAGAGCAAGTAGAGTTATCAATAAAAGATGCAGAAACAAGCCCACCATCAAGATACAACTCAGGTTCTATGGTACTAGCTATGGAAAATGCAGGAAAACTAATAGAAGATGATGCGTTAAGAGAGCAAATAAAAGGAGATGGAATAGGCACCAGTGCAACAAGAGCAGAAATAATAAAAAAACTAGAAAGAATAAAATATATAGAAATAAATAACAAAACACAAATAATAACACCAACACAAAAAGGAGAAGCCATTTTTGATGTAGTAAATAACTCAATGCCAGATATGTTAAACCCAAAACTAACAGCAAGTTGGGAAAAAGGCTTAAGCATGGTAGCAAAAAAAGAAATAGAAGCAAACGAATTCATGCAAAAACTAGAAAAATACATAAAATCCAAATTTGACAAATTGGTAATAAAGTATTGATACTCTCACTGAAATTTGGAATAAGGTAGCCAAACTTGAGGGGCTTATATATTTTAAAAAGCGAATTTCCTCGGGGGGACCGCCGTGGGCTGTTAAAGGCGATAGCCTTGTTACAGCGCCGGTGGGAAG
>JBJFFF010000146.1:0-7523 GCA_051891455.1 Clostridia bacterium
CTATTTTTTCGCCATTTGAGTAGATTGTGTATGTTTCTCCCTTTTCAAATTTTTCACTTGATACTACTACTGAATTATAAATTTTTGTTGCTGTACATGATATAATTTCTTCTCCTCTAGAATTTTTTATTGTTATTATGCTACCGGCTTCTTGAGTACTATTATATACATATGATATTGAGTATATTTTTGAGCCATTTGAAGGTGCTTGCATCATTCCACTTGAGCCAACTGCAATAAGCTCTCCTCCACTGACTTCAAAAATGTTAGCATAATCTAATGCACCATTTCCACTATTTGTTGGGCCGTTTACTAGTATTTTCCCTCCATTTATATAACCTTTTCCATTTACATCTATACCATCACCAGAGCTGTCTATTATAATTGTACCATCATTGATATATAAACTTCCAGCTGTGGTTCCACTAAAATTATTTTGTCCTGCCCTTCCATTTATTGATGATGCATCATTTCCTCCTGAAATATTTATTCCATCATCACTTGCAGTTAAATTAATATTTCCTCCATTTATATATATATTACTACTTTCAATTCCCTCATAACTTTTTAATATATTTATATTTCCATTATTAATATTAATTGTTTCGTCTGCATGTATTCCATCATCTCCAGATTGTATTTCAAAAGTTCCATTATTTATTGTTATAGTTCCATTTGAATGAATTGCATCATCTGAAGAATCTATTTTAAATGTGCCACTTTCTATTAATATTCCACTATTTCCTTTAATACCTTTTGCACTCACTTCATTTGTAGTTGTCATTGTTGTTTGGGGCTCTCTACTCATTCGTTTTTCCATTCCCCACTCTCCCCAAGTTTCACTTGTACTTAAGTTTGTATTTCCACCACCTGTTTTTATAGTATATTTGCCATCTACTATTTTCAAATTTGTTTCAGCTTGCATACCATCTTGCTCAGCTTCTATATTCATTATACTATTTTCTATTAATATATAACCTTTACTTGTATCAGTATCATTTGTTGATTTTATTCCATCGCCACTCGCATTTATTGTAACATTAGCATTTTTTATTCCTATATAATCTTTTCCTCTAATTCCATCATCATTTGAATTTACATTTAATGTTGTTCCAACAATTTTTAGTCCATCTTTACTTGCAATTCCATCTAAATAATTTGCATTAATATTTAAAATTCCCGTACCGTTTATTACTAAATCATCTTTGCTAAATATTGCTGCATCTGGCTCATCTTGCGTTAAATAAGTTTCCCCATCTGTTACAGTGTTTGTAGTCCCTTCTTCTACAATTATAATTACTTTTTTTGCATTTTCTATATTAATTGCAGAAGAATTACTACATGTAATATTTACATTGTCTAGAACAAGTTTTACTAAATCATTGTCTCCTGCTTTTACAGTAATATTCCCATCTTCAAGATTTCCTGTTAAATGATAAGTTCCAGCCTTTGTTATATTAATACTTTCTTTTAAAGTTACTTCTTCATAATTTTCATCTTTCCAATTTGTATTTTCGTCTTCTTCCTTATACTCTATAGAAACATCAATATCTGCTTGTTTTTCTGTATTTTGATTAGGCTTTTTAGTTAATATAACTATGCTAATTATAATAACTATTAGCACAATCACTAAACCTAAATATATTAAAGTTTTTTTACTTTTCATAATAATTTTTCTCCTTTATTAAAGTTCATTCTCCACAGTTGTTTCTCTTTCCAAAGTAATATTTAAATTACCATTTCTACATCTTAAATCATCTAAAAAGTCTTTCTCTTTTATATTCTCTTTTGTTACTATTCTATATGTTAATTCAAATAGGCTCCCCATATTTGTTGTTTTTACCTTTTCTAATTCATTTGTTTTTGTATATTTTTCAAACAGATCATCAAATACATTGCTGTAGTCTAAGTCTTCTGGTATTACTATTTTTAATTTCTTTTCATGTGTGTCTCTTTCCCCAAATTTTGTTTTAGATAATATAACTAAAACAATTGACACTACAAGTGTGATAACCGTAGCAAATACTATGTGCCCCATTCCAACTGCTAATCCTATTCCCATTGCAAAGAATATACTTACAATTTCTCTTGAATTTCCTGGCATACTTCTAAAACGAATTAAGCTGAATGCTCCCAAGACTGCAACTGACGTTCCTAAATTTCCATTTACCATCATTATAATTACTTGAACCATTACTGGTAGCACACTAAGTGTTATTACAAAATTTTTACTATATTTTGTTGTAAACATATGAACACATGCAATTATTAATCCTAAAGCAATTGATGCTAACATACAAATTAATGCAGATGTTATTGATAAAGTTCCTGCACCTTCTGATAATATACTTTCAAACATTTAAATCTTCCTTTCTTAAATTAAGATATTTTTTGTAATCTTTTTTGATATATTTCTCCATATTTTGAAAATGATATAGGATATATTTTCATCTCCGCTAATATATGTGTAAACCACATAGGCATACTATTTATACATTTCACCTCCATTAAAAAAGTATTACCATCTATTAAATTTGTACCATAATCGCCTTGATCTAATTTCAAATCATAATCTCTACTTATTATATTTGTATCAAATGTTATTCTAAGATTTTCATCATCTTTTCCTAAATATGAATACCTTTCATATGATAGGTAAAGTTTAGGTTTTAAATTGTATTTTTTAAAACAATAATCTAATTCCTTAAATATTTGTGTATTTTTATTTGGAACAATTCCTTTTTCTAAATAATCATATGCTTCATTTAGTTTAAGTCCAATTCTTCTTTTCGTAACTACTCCGACTAAATTTTTTCTTTATTTCAAAAAAAACTTTATCTTTTTTATCTGGCGTTCCATAACTTCTTAATCTTACTTTTTCTTTATATATTGGTTTTTCTATTGATTTTCTAACTAATTCATTATTTTCCGTATCATAATAAATATTACATATTTTTGTATAAGGATATTCTCCAGATTTAATATATGGACTTATTTTCCTCATTAGAATTTCTACTTTAGTTTTATCTAGTAGATACTTCTTTTCCACTCTATTAAATACTTCTTGCTCCATATAACCCTCCTATATTTTTATTTTGTAGGGAAAGGAGTTTTACCATTTCCCTACGGTTTGGGGTGATATTAATATAAGTCTATCCTTGCTGTTTACGCATGTATTATAAGTATATAACATTAAATGGAAATTAAAACTGGGAAAATTATAAAAAAACTTCATCTATTTTACTCTATATTTCTCATATTTATCACAAATATTGAGTGTAGATTTATTGTGTATTTCTTCTACTGGTAAAATATACATTCCTAAATCTTCTGTTAGTATAAATAGGATGGATTCGGCAAGCCGCGTCGGGAAAAAGGTCCACCGGACCTTTTTCTTATCCTCCTTTTCGAATCCTTCCTTTACTAAACAAACTAAAATAGCCATAGCTTTGCTATGACTATTTTAGTTTGGTGGGCAGGGTTGCATCGATGTATTTTCAATAGTTTTACATTATTTTATACATATCTAATTTAGTATATTTTATATACTTTTATATAATATATTATCTTTTAAATTTATACAAGACATTTTTAAAATTACTTGTATTGCATTATTTATTGCATTACTTTATTGTAACTATATAATCTTAAAAATTAATAGAAATACTATAAAATTCCTTTTAATCTTTTAAAACATCTATTTATTTCTGTAAATCTTTCTTCTGCTTCGATAGGTATTTCGCAATTTTTACTTTTATCAGTTTCACGACCAAGTGGACAGTAGTTTTGAGTTCCATCATAAGTAATTATAAGATGGTATTCTTTTTCATATTCAATTCGATGACTTTTAAAATAATACTCGTCACCATATTCATTGCGTTCAAACATGCGTTTTAATTTTGCGTTATATTCCTCCATTGTTAATCTTTGTGTATCTATTACTTTGCCAAAATCCTCATTAGGCAAACTAGAATATAAAGTGCCATATTCTTCTAAGTATATAGGAGAACAAACGTTATTATAGCCACTATTATTATATGTTTTTATTGTTTCTTCTAATACATAGAGAATTTCACAAGTAATATCTAATTTTTGAATTTCTTTAATAAGAAAACTATGTCCATCTATTATGAAATTATCATTTTTAAATTGGATTACAGCTTCTCCCATTGTTACTGGCTTTCCATTATTTAAATCGTTTATCCATTTTTCTTTTATACGTTTTTCTTCTGCTATATAACGCTCTTCTTCTATTTTTCTTGCTTGTCTTTTTATAGCTTGTTTAATATTATATACTAATTCATAATATAGAGGGGGCAATATTTTACATCCTATTACTATAATTATAATCCAAAAAATCAATTCCATCTTTCTACAATCTCCTTTTTCTTTTGTCGTATTTTGTCGAATTTTATTTTATTATATCATTTCTTTTTGGTTCTCTGCAATAGGTATCTATAATATGTTTTACTTGTGTGTCAGTTAGTCTATCGTTTACTTGTGCTAGCCTTAGCAGAGCTTTGATGTTCTCGAATTGCATAGTTCTACATCTACCTTGTGCGGTTTCTTCTACATATTGTACTATCTCTTCAAATATATAAAAAGGAATAGAAAAGTCTTCATTTATTTTTTCCATTTTCTTGTTTACCTCATACATGATTTCCTATATTTTATCAAATAATAAAAATAAAAGCAAGACAAAATGCAATGCTTCATAATTTTATTTCATGCAATACAATATATCATATAGGAGGTAATGCAAATGAGCTTTCAAATAAAACCTTATAAAAAGGAAACAGAAAATAAAACAATAAGATTTCCAATTCAACTAATTGATGATATAGAAAAAGCAATTAAAAATAAAGATGTAACATTTTCAAGATTTGTTATACAAGCTTGTGAATATGCTTTAAATAATATAGAAGATAAGAAGAAAGATAGCAAATAATAAAAATGCTATCTTAATTTTTTGTGTTTATTTTTCTTTTTCCTTTGCTTTTTCTTCAAGCTTTCTCGGAATATCATTTATAAAAATTATATTTTCGATTTTTTCTTTATCTTCTCCATATTTTGGGTCTTGTTGCAAATATTCGCCGATAACCTTAAATGAACGAATTGAACCATTGAGAGCTTGTTGTACTAGAGCCACACACATTGCATTTTGTATAGAAAGTTCATTTTCTTCAATGCCCAATTTACGCATATTTTCTTTTAATTTACATTCGTTTAAATCTAATAGCATAAGAGTTTCCAACTGCTCTTTTATATATTTCTTTTTTCTTCTTGCTATAACCGATTTTTTGCCGTCCTTTAGCCCCAATTTCTCGTGCTTTCTCCGTGCTTAATGGTTTTAAATTATTTTGATTATTAGCCATTATGCCCCCCTTTTTTATAAAATGTACAATAACTACACATAAACTACACTAAAAAAGTTATGAAAGCGTTGGTATTACTATAAAAACTACACTAACTACACAATTACACCTATATATATTTATTTTTATATTTTATATAATATATATATTTTTTTATATTTTAATTTTCATAAAAATATAGTGTAGTTTCTGTAATTGTGTAGTTTCTCAGTATTATCAAGTGTTTGCGAATAATACAAGCGTAGTTTCAATGTAGTTTAATGTAGTTTTTTATATATTCTTATAGATTTTTTGTTTTTTGTAGTTGGAGTAGAAACATAACCAAATTCTTTTAGTCTACTTGTAAAACTTGCTAAACTTAAAGGATATATTCCTAGTTCTCCACAATAACTTTGATAATCTGCAAAAACTTCTTTAGTTTCTTTGCCATCTATAATAGAATATTCCTTGACAAAACCTACTAAATGGTCTATTTCCATTTTGTAATCTTCTAATGCTTTGTCTAAAATTTCATTTTTAGTTAGCTTATATTCGTTGTCTTTTATTCTTTTTACTCCTTTTAATGCTAAATTTAATATATAACTTTTTGCGTTGTCTGTACTAAGCAATTCGTCTAAGTTGCTTACTTTTTCTTTAATCTTAAAGTCAAATGGAATTATGACTAAACGTCTATAAAATCCATCTGTCCTGTCATTAAATTTTGGCATGTTATTAGTAGATAATATAAGTGTTGCCGTATTTTGCACTTTAACAGGTTTTGAATAAATAGGTCGAACAGTTATTGTATTGCCACTTGCTAAGCTTTTATAACCTTTACATTTATCAATGTAGACTCCATCTGTTTCGTCTGTACAATTTACTAATTTGCCAATTAATGAAGCTACACTTGTATGGTCGTTAAATGCGTCTAAACTTAAATTTTGTCCTAGTTCCCCTACAAAATTATTAATCATTTCTAAAAATGTGCTTTTTCCGTTATAGCCATTTCCAATAAAGAAAAATACGTGATGAGGAAATTTATTTGTAAGTAAAATAAGTCCTAATATTTCCTCAAGAGTTTGTCTTAGTTCTTTGCGACCACATGTAATATCGTTTAAAAATTTATCGACATGTTCGTCATAAGTAGAAGGAGCATAAAGTACATCTAAGAAAAATGGACTAAAAGTAGGGGTAGCAGTTGCTACAAATTCTCCTTCTAAAATCATACCATTTCTTAATAATATCGGTAGTTCCTTTTCTGCACTATCTACTTCGTCTGCAAATTTATTTATCTGGTGTAATATTTCGTTGTCTTGTGTCTTTTTTAACTTTGTAAAGTTATTTATCGTTTGCAATAATAATCTGTTATCACTTATGTATTTGTTATCTTGCCTAAAATACAGTTGCTCATTATACAGTTTTATATCTAGTTCTTCAATTACAAATTGTGCTAACTTTATAAGGTCTTTTGGTGCAGTAGTAGTATATTCATATTTTTTTGCACTTTCTACAACTGTTTCAAGTTCTTTTTCGTCAAGTGCTTCATCAAATATTACTTCATTAATAAATTTTGCAACTTCATCAATGTCTATGTCTGGATATGCACGCCTTACAAAACCTAAGTGGCGAAACAATGCACTATTTCTGCCATCTCCTTTTTTCATTCCGCTTAAATTCTCATTTTGTTTTGGTAATGGATACAGTATCTGCGGAAGCTCTGGCAAACCTTCTAATGTTAGTTCTCTATTTCTTTCTCTTTCAACACCTTTACGCTTAACCATTAAATATTGATTACCTGTTTTATAATCTACTTGGAAGCCACCAACGGTTATAGTGTCATTCCAATTTTTTGTTTCAACACCAACAGGCTTAGAATTATAAAAATGTTTGCCTTTATCTGTTTTTACAATTACTGCTTCTGAATTTTCTTTTTCAAGATATTCCAGAATTTTACTTTCATTTTTATTGTCGCCATCAAAATCTGTTACGGCAGTTTCATCATCAATTAGCACACCTGCATTTTCTAATTTCTCGCAAGTAGGATATGTAATACTACGATTTACAGGTTCTTTATTTTCTTTTAATTGAATATATTTTAATTCTTTTTCCATTATAACCTCCTATTTAATTTTTTGACCCCTAAAAAAATGGGTCTATGTAATATCTGTT
>JBJFFF010000147.1:0-7268 GCA_051891455.1 Clostridia bacterium
ATTGAAATCCATCCTTTATTAATTATTTATCTAATAGCATTATATAAATAATTTTTTATTTAACAATATAGATGGTCACGTATTGTAAAAAATATCGGTTTTTCTTTACATTGCAAATCCAATTTTTCTTTTTTCTTGAACTTTCTCTTGGCAATTTTCTATAACACTAATTACATCTTCCTTTATTATTAAATTAATGTCTACATTTTTATTTCTTGCCACTCTGCTTGCTTGCTCGAATTTAATCTTTTCAAATAAATTTCTTACACATCTAGCATTTGGGAAATTTTCTTTTTTCTTTTCTTGCTCAAAATATTCAATTAATATTCGTTTTATGCTACTTGATATTTTGTATTTTTCTTCTTTTGCCATTACTTTAAATATTTCATATAATTCTTCTTTTGAATAATCTGGGAAATTTATTTTAAATTGTATTCTACTTTCAAATCCTGGATTCGTTTTTAGCATATGATTCATTTCTTTAGTATATCCGGCTAAAATCACACATAAACTATCTCTTTTGTCTTCCATTTCTTTCATTAATGTTGCAATACATTCTGCTCCATAATCCCCTCCAGCTTCATCTTGTATATAAGAACTTATTGAATATGCTTCATCAATAAATAAAATCCCACCATTTGCTTTATCTATCTTTTCTTTTGTCCTAGGTGCAGTTTGTCCAACATATTCTCCTATTAAATCCGCTCTTTGTACTTCTACAAATTTTTCTTTATTAGATAATACTTGGTTCTGTGAAAATATTTTTCCTATTATTCTTGCCACTGTTGTTTTGCCTGTTCCAGGATTTCCTAAAAAACACATATGTAGCATTGGCATTTTACCTCTTTGTTTATTTATATTTATATAGTTCAATATTTTTTCTACTTGTTCTTTTACATCCTTCATTCCTATCATATTGTTTAATTCATTTAATGCATTCATATTATTAATTTTCTCTTTATCTTTTTTGTAATAATTCCTTTTTAAACAGTTTTTTATAATATCATCATTTATTTCTTTTATATTTTTCACTTTACATTCTAAAATTATATTTGCTAATTCATCTTTTACTTTCCAAAAAGATTCTTCTGATAACATATCCACAAATGTACTTTCATTATCTATATTTATTAGATTTTTTTTCATCATTTCTTGTATATAATCTATTTTATTTTCTTTACTAACCTTTTCAATTTTCATTGTCCAAGTAATGTAATCAAAAAATTTTGCATTAGTTAATCCTTCAATTCCATTCCCATTTTCTACAAGAATATATATTTTTTCTGGATGTGTATCTATAAAATTTATAATATCTCTTCTACTATAAATTAAACTTCTATCTAGCAGACTTTCATCTATAACAATTAATTCTTCATTAATTTCAAAATTTTCTTTTTTACTTGTTTTATTTTTTATTTCATCTTCCTGTATGTATTTATATGATGTATTTATAATATGTTCTTGTTGTAATAAATCTTTTATTACTTCTATAAGCACTGTTGTAGAAGTATAGTCTGAGTTGTTTTTTATTAAGATATTATACGTGCCAAAATTAACTTGTTTATTTTTTCTTAACTTAATATATCTTGCATAGTTGTATAATACATCTCTAGATTTCTCAAAGCCATATAAATTTTTTATTTTTTCTAAAATTTCATTTGTTTTTTTGCTTAATATATTATTTTGATTATTTGATTTATAATTAATATCAAATTCTACTATTTTTTCTGCCATAAATAAAACACTCCTTTTTTAATATAATTAAATTATACTAATTTTAGAGTGTTTTGCAATACTGCTGGTCACGTATTGTATGTTAGCAATATTTATTCCTTGCTTCTTCTATTATTTCTTTTATTTCATTTCTCAAATGCAATGGTTTTAACACCTCAATACAATCTAAATTTCTCATTGCCCAAAACTTAAATCCCATTGGATTTGCTCTTAATTTAATTTTAAATACTTCATCATCTATTTTTGTAATATTAATATCTTTTCCAAACATTTCAAATACTGTATCTAATAAATAATCTGTACATTTTACTTCTATATCCTCTTTTTCTCCTCCAAACATTTCAACTAATGATTCCGCATATTCTTTTATTTCCTTGGTTGTTCTTGTCAATGTTCTTTTTTCTGCAAGTTGCACTAAATTTCTTATTCTATCTATTCTATAATTATAAAATTTTTCTTGTCCTTCTTTTATTCCAATTACATAAAATTCTTGTTTGTTATATACAATAGCATATGGCGTAACTATTGGTTTACTTACTATCTCTTTTTTTATCTTATCATCCATAGTATATTTCCAGTATTCAAATTGAACTTTATTTAAATTTTGTATTGCTTCTGAAATATCCTCTATGTTTTTAATTACTTCCATATTATCTGTTTTAGTATCATTTGCATATATTTTATAATCTCTTAGTTTTCTATTTTCATATATGTTTTGCATATTCTTACATTTTTTTATAATGTTTTTACTAACTGCTGGCACAATATAATTAGCATAACTAAATGTATCTATAATTGCTCTTACCTCTCCTGGTTCAAAATCCGTATCAGGATTTCTATTTATATAATACCCTTGTCCATTTTCATCTCTTGTACTTATATCATAATCTAATTTATATTTAAGCAGATTTATATTTCTTCTAATTGTTCTTGGATCAATATCTACATTATAAATTTCTTTAATTTTTCTTTGTATTTCTGTTGCTGATAGTTTATGCTCTTCATCACTATATTTTTTTAATACATTTAATATGTATAGTACATTTCCATTTTTTTCATATAATTCCATAAAACTCTCCCTATATCTCTTTTCCCTTTTATATCTTCTTTATTATTAATCCTTTGTTACTTCCTTTAACTTTTCCCATACTTTTACCATTGCTAATGTATCTAATTCACAGTATTTTAGTAATCCATTTCTTATAATTTCTTGTTCTTCTTTTGTTTTTTCTCCTAATGTTGCAAAAGTTGATGATGCTTCGTCTCCATTGTGTACTACAGGCAAATTATGATAATCTAAATTTGCGTCATTTGGGAATAATGCTGGTAATACATATTTAATGGAATACGACCCTTCCATTTCTTTAATATAATACCATCTTTTTTGAAATGGTGTCATTAAATCCTTTATATTATTATGTATGTTCATTAATTTTTCGCTTAAATCTTCGAATTGTTCTGCTAACTCCCTAATTACAGATTTTTCAAATCCCATATTATATGCAGTAACACAAACATCTTGTGGTATATCTCTTACTAAATGTTCTGCTAATTCTCTTCTTGGATCAAATCCTACTTGTGCTAAATATTCCTTATGCTTTAATTCTCCATTTTCTTTTTCTATGTAATGAAGTGAATATTGAAAAGGTATTTTCATATATGGTCTTATACCATCATATTCAGGTATTGCTTGTTGAAATGTTTCAAAATCTAAAAAATATAATGGATATGTGAGTGTATTTAAAAATTCTTTTATATCTTCTTTTTTTATAATTTTTTCGTTTGTTAGCTCAACCATTACCTGTTCTTTAAATTTTTCTTTTATATTTTCTTTTGCTAACTCATCATAACAAAATATTCCTTTATTATATAAATCAAATTTTTTTCTTTTACACATTCTTGATATTGAAAAAACGTTTTTCTCTGGTAAATCCCTTGTGCAATACTTCCAGTACGCACATTCATAAGGTTCAAAACACTGCATTCCAATTTTTTCGTCTGGTTCTTTTTTCGATTGCATATATATATTTATTTCTTCAATTTTATCTTTTATCTCTTTTTGTTTATCATACACTATTTCTGTTACATCTTCTATATTAAATAACTGTTTTAAATCTAGCTCTCCTTGTCTTACATACTTACTATTTATATACATTATACTTGCTTTTTTTACATTATATCCTAAATTTAATAATACATATACTTGATATGATATATCATCTAAATAAATTTCACTTACTTCACAACTACTTTTTACTTCATATATCTCAAATCCATCTATATCATTTTTTAATATGTCTACACTACAAAAATTATTATTATAATTGAATGATGCTTCTGTTATTATGTTCGGGATTTTTTTTAATTCCATTTGTGTTCGGTCAACCATTTTTGATAAATCGTTATTAAATTTTATATCTACATACTCTCCAAAATAGTTTTTAGCAAGTTCTCCTACTCTTGTTCCTGTTTCAAATACACTCTCTTTATTTAACGGCATTGCTTCTTCTGGTTTGTTTTTATCCAACCACAACATTTTATTACATTGTTTAGCTCTACAATATTTTGATTTTGATAAGTAAACATTGTCCATATTTAATATCTCCTTTTTTGCAATAGTAAATAGAATTTTCTTGTTTTTCAATGTAGTTGGTCATAGGATGTTTTTATTATATCATAATATGGAAATCTTTTAAACTTTTAATACTAAAAAATATCTCATATTATTTATGAGATATTTTTATTATTTTACACCACTAACACTTCTGTTTCTTTAGGAATGCTTACTGTTATTTTTGTTCCCTGTTTTTCTTTGCTTTCTACTTCTATTTCTCCTTTTATTAAGTCTATTATTCTTTTTACTATTGCTAGTCCTAATCCGCTTCCTTCACCAGCCCTAGAGTTTTCTACTTGGTAAAACTTTTCAAATATTCTTTCTTGTTTTTCCTTCGGTATTCCTATTCCGTTATCTTTTATTGAAACTTTTACATTATTTTCTTCCTCAATTACTTTTATTTTTATTTCACCATTTTCATTGCTATATTTTATTGCATTATTAATTAAATTTATCCAAATTTCCATTATTAAGTCTTCATCTTCATAAATTGATACTTCACCTGAATCTAATGAGATTTTTATTTTTTTCTTGTTAATTTCTTCATCTAGCATAATTATAGCTTTTCTTATTTGATTATCTAATCTATATTCTGTTTTATTTGTAATAATCTCTTGTTTTTCTAATTTTGAAAGTTTTAACATATTGCTCGATAAATTAGATAGTCTCTGGGTTTCCCCAAGGATAATATTTATATATTCGTCTTTTTCTTCTTTACTTAAATTATCATCTGCTAATAATTTTGTAAAGCCTTGTATTGAAGCAATTGGTGTTTTTAGTTCATGTGATATATTACTTATAAAATCTTTTCTTAAATATTCAATACTATTTAACTCATCAACCATTATATTAAAATTCTGAGCTAGTTCTCCTATTTCGTCCTTCCTATCCACATCTACTTTAACTTTTAAATTCCCTGTTGCCACTTTCTTCGTTGCTTCTGTTATCTTCCTTAATGGAGTAATTATATGGCTTGCCATTACTAATATGAGCGCAACTCCTATAATTATGCTATATACTGTTGCAATTTTTACACTATCAACTATTTCCTGAACTCTCTCATCCCTCATTAGTTCTCTTATTGGAATTTCTTTTTCAAATAATCTATGATTTGTAATTCTAAAAGATGAAACATGTATTAATAGCACTAATACTAATATTGCTAAAAACGATAATGTTATATATACATATAATGATGCTCTTTTCTTTTCTTTTTTATTTTTCATTTATTACTCCTTTATAACCTACTCCTCTAATTGTAACAATCTCAAATTCTTTAAAATTTTCAAATTTCTTCCTAAGTCTTTTAATATGGACATCCACTGTTCGTAAATCTGATTCTGTCTCTAATCCCCAAATTTCATCCATAAGGTCTTGTCTCGTAAATATTTTATTTGGGAAACTCAATAATTTATATAAAAGCAAGAATTCTTTTTGTGGAAGTTCAAAAGTCTTGTCTCCTTTTCTTAAAGTAAATTCATCATAAGATAATACCACATCTTTAATAATTAATTTTCTTTGATTAATAATATTGGCTCTGCGAAGTAATACGCCTACTCTTAAAACCATTTCGTCCATATCAACAGGTTTTACCATATAATCATCTGCCCCTATTAAAAATCCTTTTTTCTTATCATCAATACTTTCTTTTGCTGTAACAAATAAAATTGGAAGCATGTAATTTGCCTCTCTTAATTCCTTTGTAAGCTCAAAACCATCCATATTTGGCATCATTATATCTGTTATAATTAAGTCTATATGGTTTTTATCTAATATATCTAAAGCTTGTTCTCCATCTTCTGCCTCTAATGGTTCATAATTATTCTTCTTTAAATATGTTACCATTAATTTTCTTAAATTTTTGTTATCCTCTACTACAAGAATTTTAAACATATTTTCCTCCACTTTATTCCTATCATTTTAAAAAATTGGGCATAAAATCAGGAGAATTTTATGCCCTGAAACATAAAAGGGGTATGTTTCTTGGATAGGGAACTTGGTATTTTATACCATTATTATATGAACTGATTGTGAACTTTAATAAAAAGCCTAATTTAAAATTAGGCTTTAATTAATTGCTGTTGCTTTTATTATTACTCTTCGTTTACTATCATTTGTACATGTAATTAATGTAATTTCTGTTCTACCATTTGTTAATTGTGTTGTATCAGAGGTGTCATCTGGATCTACTTCATGTTTATCATATACAGAATATTTTACTGTTTTTCCAGATAAATCTGTTATTTCTATAATATCTCCATATTCAAGAGTTGGTACCTTACTAAAAAATTTTGTATTCCTATAATTATGTCCTACTATGCAGAAATTTCCTACCTGATTAGGGTCTGCTCCCCAGAATTTACAAGGTGATATTTTTAATAGTTCAACAGTTGTCTCTGATAAAATTGGGTAATCTACATTTATTTTTGGTATATATATTCTTCCTATTGTATAGTAAGTTGTTCCATCACTTGCTGTTGCTAGTTGTACACTTGGAATTTCTTCTGGTGCTTCTGTTATACTAACTTCTTGCTCTTCTTGAAATGCAGAATTTAATATAACAACAATTGATTCCAATTTTTCCTCTGGTTCTTCAATTGTCATATCAGCTAATATTTCTTTAGAAACCTGTTCACTTTTATTTCTATCATACTCTGCATAAATATAATATGATGACAATAAGCACACTAAAAAAACAGATAAAAAGAATTCAACTTTAAAGAACTTCTTTTTTCTTTTCATGTTTGGTGTTACATATACTTTTTCAGAAACAAGAATTTGGTTCATTTACATTTCCTTTCTACCTATTTTCTTAAATATTATTTTAGCATGTTTTTTTAATAATATCAACTATTTCTTCTACGCTTTTTTGTGGAGTTGACGCTCCTGCCATAATTCCAACACTTTTAAATTTTTTTAT
>JBJFFF010000148.1:0-7208 GCA_051891455.1 Clostridia bacterium
TATATGGATTAAAAAACTCTACTGACAACTGTCTTCTTGGTAATTTTTCATATATTTTTTCTAATTCTTTTTGATGTATATATCTGGTCTTAAATATAATCTTATATTTTGTTGCTATATAAGCAAGCCTCATAGTTCCCTTTGCATTTCTTCCTGCATCCTTGCTTAAATCGTATTCTTCTACTTCATATCCCGCTAAATATTCAATTTCTTGTCCATCTACCTTTATTAAATTACTTGGTACATATGTACTATCTACAAAATCTGATATAAATGTTGTTGACATATTCCACCTTCTATCTAATAGAAAAGAGTCACAAATAGATTAAATTTCTATTTGCGACTCCTTTTTAAGTCCTTGATATTTCTTTATAAAATTTCTATTGGACATTCTCCTGTTTGTTGTTTCATTCCATTTATGCCATTTATAGTAAATTGTATTAACTCTTTACCATTTAGCTTTCCACTTATTTTAACAGGTCCATTATTATTATTGCTTACATTCATTGCTTCTGCAACTGCTGTATAAACACCTCTACTTACAGCTTCAACTATTTGTGAATTATTTGCTACTGCTGTTCTTGAGCCTATTCTACCTACAAGTTCTGGTCCAGCTTCTCTTGCCATAAATAATTCTCCCATTTCTGGGAAACCTCCATTAGCATATCCCAAAGCCGTCAATTTTTTAAGTGCTAAATCAATGGATGTCGTAATAGAATTATTTAATAAACTACTAGACATGCCAGAAAAAACACTTTGTAAATTTTGGAGTTTTGTTTTTAAATCCTGAACCTTTAAAGCTACTTTAGGCTCAACCTCTACTTTTGGTTGTAATCTAAAATCTGTCCCTAATTCTTTAATTATACTACTAATTTCATTAATTTGTTCTGAAACGCTTGGCTTTGCATTACCAAGTTCATTAACAATTATTCCTGTTGAATTTTGTACTGCCCACTGTAATGTTGGATTTAACTCATTTAATCTTCTAGTATATTCTTCGATATTGTCAGTTGCAAGTTGTTTCCATCCCTCTGTAATTTCTGGAGTCATACTATTAAGCGCTTTAGTTTGCTCTACAAGACTATCTACTATAGTATCATAAACAGCCGAATAAGTTTTTCTGGTTTCTTCTGTAATTTCTACATTAGCTTTTTCTAACTCATTAAGTCTTTGCTCGTAAAAAATCTTTTCTTCTTTTAACTGTTGTGCTAAAGTCAATTGTTGTATTCCCGCTTCTGTTTCATAAGTAGATGTAATTTTTTTAACTGCTTCACTTATTTTTTCTTCATCGCCTTCTATTGTTGCAGTTTTCAAATCTTCCCAATAAATAATTGTTCTGTTATTTTTTTCATATGCATTTGCAGCTTGTTCAACATCTTCTTGTGTTTGCTTATATGCTTCTCCTAATTCAAAGAGCTGTTTTCTTGCAAGATAACCCATATCTTTTGTTTTTTGTAAATATTTAAAAGAATTTGTTTCTACATCTTCTAATGTTAGCCCCCACTTTTCAAGTTCGTTTTTAAAATTTGTTTGTGCATTAGAAGCATCTTTTGTTGCTTGCTCCAAATCGGCATATAGTTTTGCTCTGTTTTGTATTGCTTCTGCATAAGCACTTTCATTGGCATTTAAAATAACCTCAGCTTTTTTTGCTTTTATAACTTCATAAATTTTAGTTTTTAATTCATTATAATCCTCTATTTCCCCATTTATAAGTTTATATTGTGTACCATATGCTTCATTTAATTCATTTAAAATAAAATCTACTCTTGCTTGATATCCTTCTTTTACCTTGCCATTAGCATTTACTAATGAATCTAGCTCTGAAACTAAATTTTCTGTATATTGTATTTGTGCCAATTGAGAATTTACTGTTTCTTCTATTAGTTTATTTGATTCTTCTATACTGTCTCTGTATTTTTGTCTAGCTTCAACACCTTTTAAAATCTCTTCTGTCAAAATTTCTTCTTCTGTCTTATAGCCTGCAAGAGCTGAAATACCTCCAAGCAAAAAGCCCGTCATTGCACCTATAGCAGTTCCAACACCGAGGTATAACACTTCCAAGTATTGCCCCACTTGCAGTTGCTCCCCCTATAGATATTGCAAGTTGTCCTATTGCTTGCTCTGCTGTTTTTGTTCCTTCTGAATAGTCTCTCATAGCATCATAAGAATAATATAATGATGTTCCTAAGCCTGCAATTCCTGCCGTTGCCTTTACTGCTGACATATTTAAAGTTGTAATTGCCTCAGCATGTTTACCTACTCCGTGGCGTAGTTGTTATAAAAAGGTTTTTTAGTGTTTGCCACCCTATTCCTAAGGCTGTAGTTGCAGTTTTAGTTCCCTTTAAAACATTCCACAAGGTTGTCAATCCACCTATTAATTTAACAATTTTTACTAATATGCCTATTCCAATCAAACCTTTAATAACTGTCCATATTTTTTTTAAGTTTGTCCATCCTTCTTTCAATTCAAAAGATACTTCTCCAGTTAAAGGATTTATTTTTTTTGTAAAACCTAACCAATCCATTATCGAATCTCTAATTTTAGTTGCTTTCATTTCTACATTTGACATCAAATTATCATATTCACTCATAGCTTCTAACAATTTATTATCTATAGCACTTGTAGAAACATTTCCTCCTGTGGTACTAGAACCTGTGTCAGTTGTTATATTGTTTATTTCATCAAATCCCATTAATTGAGCTTTTAATTCCTTGGCATTGTTTGTAGCTCCTCCTAGACTATCTTCTAACTGTTCTACCCCTGTTGTATCTACTAAATTTGTATTTGCGCTCTTCACATCAAATCCAAAAAGTATTGCAACAGTTTTTAATATTTCTTTTATTACCATTATAATAGCATTTGCATATGGAAGTATTTGTCCCAATATTCCTTGAAATAAATTACCTACTACAGTTTTTAGCTCTATAAATTGTTGTTTGAAAATTTTTAATTGATTTGCTGGACTCTCTATTGTTCTTGCAAAATCTCCATGTGCAGAGCTTGCTTGTTTTAATACTGCTATATATCTCAAAATCATTTTTTCACCTTGAGACAATTGTTTTACGCTTCTTGTTATGCCTAACTCCCTTGCTAATGGTGATAAAGTTTGTTGAGTTACATCTAATCCATAATTTCTTAATGGTTTTGTTTGCCCTGCTAAAACACCTGCTCTTAAGGCCTCCATTGTATCTTCTTCTGTTTTATTAAATAATGAGGCTAGGTCTACACCTAATTTTGTTAAATTTTCAGAAATAATATAAGAAGCATTATCACCTATTCCCATACTTTGTGTCATTTGATTATATAATGCTTGATATCTCATGGTTTCTTCAATATTAGTACCAAATTTTTCATGTAATTCGTTTTGGAATTTCAAAGCTTTTATGTAATATTTACTTGATGCACTATCCAAATTATCATATTGATTTAATGATTTACCTAATGATACTTCAAATAAATTCAATGTTTCTATATAATCTACACTCTTTTCAATAGAACTAACTAATGAATTAAATGCTCTTTTTGTAACATATACTAATCCTGTAAAATTTAGTGCGCTTTTTAGATTTTTACTAACCAACTGCATTTTTGTAAGATTTGAAGTCGTTGTTTTTACTTGTGTATCTAATTTTTTTAAACCAGTTGCAGTTTTTAAAGAGTCTACTGCCTCTTTTGATTGATTAACATATCCAATTATTTCTTGTAAACTCTTAATAGCTTCTTTTGCTTCTACAACAATTTTATTTTCTAATGTGTCTACATTATAGTTTGACATCTTACCTCACCTTCTATTACTTTCGGATGCAGTATATTTTTACCTCTATTCAAGTTTTCTTTTATTAACTCTTCATTCTTTCTTATTTCTTCTTCTATTATCTCTTCTTGAGTTTTTGGTTTTCTACTAAAATTATATGGCTTTTCACTATAGCTCTGACGTGGTTGTCCTTCTTTTTTAAATACATTATGAACTACAACACTTATTGCTTCATAAACATATAAGCCAATTCTCCAAGCCTGCTGATTATCTAATTCATTTTGGATTTTTAATTTATCCATATAAACTTTTCGGTATATCCAAAGCAAGTCAGGCTCTTCGTCCCAAAATTCTTGCGTAGACATACCGAATGTTATTGCTAATGGTAAAAGATATCCTCTAAAAAAATCTTTAAGTGTAAAATATTGTTTGTTGGTCTTCCCATCATCTTGATTACTTATATTTCTATTGTCTCTGCTTTCTTCACTTTCTTCTTTCCACTTTGGAATTTGAAAAAACCCATATATTGTTCAATAAGGAATGAATTTATATCTCCTATATCTCCACCTTCTTCTTGAAACTTTTCTCTTATATCAATTGCCATTTCAGCTGTTATTATTGGTTGTTTTGCTAATAATGCTGAATAAAATAATTTGTCCATCTGAATTAAAGGTTGTGTTTCCATTTGATTCAAACAAAACCCATGTCTTTCTGCATTTTCCGCATCTCTTCTTGTAGGAAATGCTAAAATATATTCTTTTCCTTCAACTTCAATTTTTTTTGCTTTTGCCATAATTCAATCCTCCATTAAATTAATTTATATATTATTCACCGCTTACTGGTATTAATGCTGATACCTCAGATATTTTTTTATCTTGTATATCTGTTGGTGTAATAACTAATGTAGCCTCTAATACAGAACCTTTAGAAACTTCATTTTTATATGTCACGGCAGAACCTTTTATATATGTTCCTGCGCCATCTTTAAATACAACTAAAAATTCGTGTTCTTTACCATCACAAATAGCTTTAACTGCTTCAAATTTTTCTTCTGTTCTATTATATAAGAATACTTGATTTGGACTATCTGTTCTATCTGGAATATACTGATTTCTTTCACTTTCTAATTCTGTTGCGTCTAATGTAGCTGGTTCTCCACCGCTTGCTGGTACTGATTTAATACCTACTAATTTTTTATATGAATCATTCTCTTTTACATATAACTTTGTTCCAATATCTGAAAATGCTAGTTCTCCTGCCATAATAAATTACCTCCTATAAATTACTTTATTTTCATCAATTATTGCGTTAAAACGCATATATAATTTTTCAACATTCCTATCAACATTTGGAATAGTAATACATGCTCTTCTATACATTCCAAAATAATTATCAAAAACTTCATTAATAAGTTTTTTAAGTTCCTGTATAATTATTTGTTTTGATATATTCCCTTTATCAATTGCATAAATTTCAATCTCATATTCTATTTTAAATTTTTGGTCACCTTTTGTTAGGTCCTCCTCCTCAAGAATATTATCAACTTCTTTTATTACAACTAAAGGGAAAACTTTTGTCTCTTCTGGAGCAATTTTTAGAATGTGTGGAGAATACTTTGAGTTATTTTTTATATGATTTTCTGCATAATCAAATATTTCATCATAAACTTCTGGCATTCCCATTTTTAACTCCTTCCACACTTCTCAAATTAAGATTATTTAATTTTTTGAAATTCCTCTTTTGCTATACTTGCCATCTGCTCTTTTGCTTTTTTAGAAGCAATATAAAACTTTTTTTGAGCTGGTTGACCTTTAGTCCATCCAAAAGTTCCATCTTCTTTTGGATATACCCACCCTTTTTCCCCATGTTTATTTACATCATATTTCCAACCTGATTTTGTTAAAGCCTCATCAATATGGGGGTTTTGACTGCCTACAATTCCTGTTCCAAATTCTTTATATGTATCAACTTCATTTGTACTTTTAGCATAAGCAATTGCTGTATTATCTTGCACCTCAGCAGGAATAATTACAACACTCTTATAAGTGTCTTTCCCTGCTTCTTCAGCAAGTCTGGTAGCAATATTTTGTATTGCTTTAATTATTTGCTCTTGTTTTAATTCTAATGTTTTAATATAATCATCCAAACTTGACAACGAAAGACGAATTTCATCTTTTGCGTTGATATTCATAATATCAACCCTTTTCTGTTAATTTTTCAAAATAGATTGCAATTACTTTATTTTGATTTAAGATTGCATCTATTCTATAATTAGCTTTTTCACCATTGGCAATTTCATCTGTTGGTGTGTGACTATCTAAATATGCTAAATCATCTATATTAAATTTTCCAAAATATTTTTTATAATCAATTATTGCTCTTTGCATTTGCATTGCTTTTTGACCATAATCCATTATGTCTGTTCTTCCACTTGAAGCGTTTGTTGTTCCACCTATTGGCTGAACATTAAAACGATATTTTTCTGGTTTCAAGTATCTAACTCTTCCATATTCATCTATAATGTCTTGTCCATTTTCATCTTTTTCTTTTTTAGCAATATATATGTCCTTTTTCCATTGATTTCTCACGATGGAACACCTGCCTGTGGTGGTGGCAATTCTTCTATTAATTTTAAGGATAAACCACTATTTTCCTTAGACCAAGAAAGCCCATTTTCGCTATATGATGTAAAATCACCATCTTCTTGTATATTATAAAGCTCTATTGCACATCGAGTTTGCCACCCAATATATCTTCTTGGTATTTCACTTATATCTTTATCGAAAGGATAGACTTTATCTAAGAAAACAAGTTTAGCATCTTCTAATTTATCCTTGAAAATATCGTCTAATGATGTATCGTTTATATTTCCTAATATTTCCCTACGCATTTTTTGAAGTTGTAAGGTTAATATTGTACTTTGTTCACTCATCTAAAGTCCTCCTTTTTATTTAATTACTTTCCATCTGCTTTTGCTTTAGCTTCTGCCATATCTTTAATATATTTTTCTTTATCATAAAAATATGGTTTATCTATTCTTATATTAAATTTTACTTTTATTTCATTAAAAGTAAGAATTTCATATGTTTTAGGAAGTTCTATACCTGCCCCAACTTTTTCAATACCATTTTCAATAGAAATATTTACAGGAAATATTTTTTCATTTTCTATTAAATAAACCTTGTTTTTTAATACTGTAAACATCTAAATTCCTCCTAACCATTTGTAATTATTTTTGCCATTGGGATTGTTTTATGTGGCATTTTTCTTTTCCATGCATCACTTGTCCATAATTCAGCATCGCTATACACTAACTTAGTTGTAGTAGGTTCAAAACTAAATCCATTTGGATGAATACTTTCTGTTACCCTAGTAATTAATAGTTCTTGTCCCCCGTTTGTTGTAGCTTCTCTAACTGGTTCTACAGGATAACTTTGTTTTCCTTTCCCCATT
>JBJFFF010000149.1:0-7119 GCA_051891455.1 Clostridia bacterium
AGTTCCATATAGTAATTCTACTATTTTAAATACATCTATATTAAAAATATCTATTTTTAATGATAACACAAATAAAAGATAAAATAATCCTGAAAAGAATTCTATGATTATGTATCTTGGACTTATTTTTTCGTGGCAATATCTGCATTTACCTTTTAAAAATATGTAACTTAAAATGGGAATTAAATCCCAAGCTTTCAATTTGTTATTGCATTTAGGGCAATATGACCTTGTATATAGAATATCTTGTTTTAATGGAATTCTATATGTTGCTAAAGTAAAAAAGCTCCCTAGTACAACACCTATAAAATAAAAAGCTATGTAAAATATAATTTGTAGTAACATTTTCCTTTTCCTTTAATATAGAAGTTTAGGCATATACATATCTAACATGCATATGCCCATATACTAAATAAATGCATTAATAACTAGCTTCATTAACATAATAGTCAACTAAATTGTTGATATCGTTTTCAGTTCTTCCATTTACATCAACTGTTCCATTAGCTAAAGATTGTTCATTTGTTAATGCTCCATTTGTTCCTTGTGCAGCTTCACCAGCTTTTTCGAATAATCCTCCGTTTATAGCCATTGTAATTGTTACTGCAACTAAGATTAACATAACAATAATTGTTATAACTAATGCAATTAATGTAATACCTTTTTGTCCTCTCATCCTTTGTTCCCTCCTTTTTTATGTAATTGTATATATTTATAAAAATAAATATTACCTAAAATTATTATTTTCCTACTGTATTTAAGAAATTGTCCTTTGATGAATTATCAGTAGTATTGTTGTTAGAATTATTATCTGTATCTGTATTATTTGCCCCTGCACTATATTCAGCAAATGGATTTACTTTTCCTTTATCATATTCATTTGTTTTTTCATAGTGCGCGATATCTGTTGCATCTAATTTATATGTTTTAACAATTTCCTCAGAATTTAAATTATTTAATTCCTTGTCCAACTCTTGTTTAACTGTTTCTTCTAATGCATATTCTTGAACCTTAGAAGGTACAACTTTGCTAGTTGGTATATAGTCATAAAATAGTATTCCTAGTAATAGTATAATAATTACTATTAGCAATAAAACTATTATTATTTCTTTAAAAACAGATTTTACCATTTCCTTTTTCTCCTTAGTCAAATTTTATAATTACATTTTCAACTACAAATGTTGCTTTTAATATCCCTGTGTTAACAGTTGTAACTTTATTATCTGTTGTTGTAGTTGTAGTTGTTGATGATGGTTCTATCTTAAAATCTTTTATTCTATAGTTTAGTTCATCATCATTTTCTATATCATATAAAAAGTCTGTAATTCCAGTATAAGAGCCATATAGAGTAAAATTAATATTATGTGTGTCATCTATAGAAGTTTCTTTTATATCTAAGTCTACTATTACTCCTTCTGCCGTACCATAGCCTCCTATTATACTCCATAAATATTCAATTTTATATTTTTCTATTTGAGTTATACCTAATCCACCATTTAGCCCTACTTTAGTTTCATATTCTTCTTTTAAGTTCTTTAAATTAGTTGTGGCTGTTTCTATATCCGCAATACTTTTAGCGTAATTTTGATTTATTTCGGTATTTGCTTCTTCAATTTTTTTGTCTAATTTTAAGCTTTGTTCTTTTAGATTTTTTACACTGTATATAGATAATTTTCCAATTGAAATTCCCCTAAAAGCAAATACACAAATTAAAATTAATAATATAACTCCTATAATTGAAATTAACGCCTTTTTCATTTATTAACTCCTGTTATCTTTATTTTTTGTAAACACGTGGCTGATAGTATATTTAATAAGGTAAGTCTCCCTCTATTGTTACTTTTATCTTACCGTTAGAGTCTCTTGTTCCAGATGTTGAAGTGACATTTATCAGAATTGCTCTATTTTGTAATTCTGCTTTCAAATATCCCAAATATTGATATTCGCTTGATTGTGCTTCAATTTTTATATGTTTTTCACTTGTATTTTGTATTGATAATGTTTGTACTTCTTTAGGTATTGCAAACATTATTTGGCTTAGTAAGTTTGGTATTGCATTTTTACTTCCGTACGCTGTCGCTGCTTGCTCGTCTGCTTCTTTTAATTGATTTAAAATTTCTTGATAATTTTTTGCTCTAGAATTTATTAATGCTGTTTGTTTATTAACATTTTCAGTTTTTGCAATTGTATCATCTATTACTTCCTGTGTTTCTATTGTTTTATCATTTATTTTGCTATGTAATACTGTTGTAATAGCAATATAAATTATTAGCAAGCATAATGTTCCATAAGCAAATCTTATATAATTTATTTCTTTTACATTAAAATTTATTGCACTTTTTAATTTAGTATTTTTAGAACCTTTTGTTTTTTTACTTAGCGGTTTAACATCACTATTTAGCAAATCTAATATCTGGCTCAACCTTTCGTTTTTATTTACGAAACTAATATTATTTTTATTTTTTTTGTTTATTCCTTGCATAGCTAATGCTATAGCAGAGTTAACTTCCAAATAATCTTTTATATTTATTTTTAAACTTGTTTTGTCAACAAAATATGGTGTTAAAATTTCACATTTATAATCCAAAAAATTTTCTTGGAAATATAAATCTATATTATTTATAATTATTCCTGTTCCTGTTAAATAAATTTTGTTAACCCCTATATCATTTTTAGCTATTATTTCTTTAACTTGCTCCATTATTTTATAAATTGTTGGAACTATAAGTTCTAGGTATTCATTATTTTCTGTTTGCAAGTTTTGGCTACTTTCTGTATACAATGTAGTGTTTTTACATATTTCATAGGCTTTACTTATTGAATTTTCTTTTGCTGCTATATTTTTTAGAATTTCCTGAATACCTACATCAATTATATCAACATTAGTTGGAGTATTATTTATTACTGTTGTAACTTCTGTTCTGTCTTCAATATTAACAATTATGCAATTACCTTCTGCTTGTAGTTGTGGAATAGCTAATGCAATTGGGCACAAATTTGTTAATCTATAATTGTCAAACGTCTGCATTTTTTCAGCTATATTTCCTTTTTCAGAGTAAACATATAGAATGTTTTTTTTATCAGCATCTTTAGTATTGTCTGATATAACTGTTCGATAATCAACAGTAAGTCTATTTTTTCCTGCTTGATTATAAAAATATTCAAATTCTGTTTTTATACTCTTCTTCTGATCTGTTTCATTTAATAATCCAAAAATTTCTGCATTTGTATATTTTTCATTAGATATGTTAACACTTACTGGTGTTTTAAAGCTGAAGGTTTCATCTACAATTTTTTCTATTGTTTGAGGTAAATCTTGTTCGTAAAATTTCACTCCATAATTTTCTATTTTTATGTTTTCATTTTCTTTAGAAACTTTTGCATATTTTATTAAATTATTCTGTACAAATAACCCTAAACAAGTAGCCATTTTCTCTCCTTAGTTTTTTTATTTTTCTTTTTCTATTATAATTCTCTTTTTTTGAATAATAATTCTTGTATATTTTTCTATCTTCATTATAATTTTACCTTTTTTTCGTCTAAAGTCAATATTTTTTTGCTATTTGTAATGTAAATGTAATATTTCTGTAATATTTTTCTAAGTATATTTTTCCCTTTTTTGGAAAGCATATTTTTATACAAAAAATGGAGGTGTTTAAATGTCTACTGAAAAACATTTAAAATTAACTGGTATGTCTAATATTTCGTGGAAAGATGCTATTGTTCAAACAATTGCAGAAGCTTCTAAAACTTTAGATTATATTTCTTCTATTAAAATATTAGAGCAAACTGCCAAAATAGATGGTAATAAAATTGTTGAATATTACGCAACTATAGATTTAAGCTTTGGAATAGATAAAAGATAGGAGGTAAATTTTTATGAATAACCCTATGGATACAAATAAAAATTATCAAGAATATGTAAACAAAAAGTCTCCCAATTCTCCAATATTTAAAAACTGCTTTAATAGTTTTTGGGTTGGTGGATTAATCTGTTTAATCGGCCAATTTATTATGGAAATCTGCAAATACAATGGTTTGGATAAGACTACAAGCGGTACAGTTGTTTCAATATCACTTATATTTTTAAGTGCATTTTTAACTTCTTTAAATATTTTTAATAAAATTGGTAAATTTGCAGGTGCAGGTTCACTTGTTCCAATAACAGGTTTTGCAAATTCAATTGTTTCTCCAGCAATGGAATATAAATCTGAAGGTTATGTTATGGGTGTTGGAGCAAAAATGTTTACTGTTGCAGGGCCTGTGCTTGTTTATGGTATTTCTACTTCTGTTATTGTTGGGCTTTTGTATTTGATATTTAATGCGCAGTCAATAACTTTGGTGTAATATTTTTAGAAAGGATTGATTTTTATGAAGAAATTGGGTAGCCAAACTGTTCAGTTTGATAATCCTATTACAATAGCATCAGCAGCTTCTATTGTGGGTCCTAAGGAAGCTGATGGTCCTATGGCTAAATATTTTGATAAATGCTTAGAAGATGAATTTTGGCAAGAGAAAACTTGGGAAAAAGCAGAAAGTAAAATTATAAAAGAAACTGTTAATATGAGTATTGTAAAATCTGGAATTGCACCAGATAAAATTGATTATTGTTTTGCTGGAGATTTACTTAACCAATGTATTTCTTCTAGTTTTGGTCTTAGAGAACTTAATATTCCATTCTATGGAATTTTTGGTGCTTGTTCAACTTTTGGCGAAGGGATACAGCTAGCTTCAGTTTTTATTGATGGTGGTGCAGCTGAAAATGTAATTTGTGCAGCATCAAGTCACTTTTGTAGTGCTGAAAAGCAATTTAGATTTCCATTAGAGCTTGGAAACCAAAGACCTCCTACTTCCCAATGGACAGTAACAGGTGCAGGTGCTGTTGTTCTTTCAAAAACTGGTTCACGGTCCTTATGTAACAACAATTACAACAGGTAAAATCGTAGATATGGGAATTAAAGATTCCAATAATATGGGAGCAGCAATGGCACCTGCAGCTTTAGATACTTTAATTACTCATTTTAAAGATACTGGTCGTAGTCCTAATTATTATGATGGTATTTTTTCAGGAGATTTAGGTTATATTGGGAAAGAAATTCTAATGGAGAATGCTTTATTAAAAGGATACAACATTAAAAACAATTATAATGATTGTGGTGTATTAATGTTTGATAAAGAAACACAAGATACTCACTCTGGTGGAAGTGGTTGTGCATGTGCTGCAACTATATTTTCTGGGTATTTATATAATCAATTAAAACAAAGAAAATTGAAGAAAATACTTTTAATACCAACAGGCGCTTTAACTAACTCAACTACTGCGCAACAAGGAGAAAGCATCCCTGGAATTGCCCACGCGGTATCAATTGAGATTTAAATAATAAGACAAATTGTAGTTTGCAAAAGCGTTGGCTTTTGCAAACTGAAGTGGGAAGTGAGAAGTGTGAGGTGCGATTTTAGGGTAATTTCTTCGAAGATTTGCCCTTAACAATCACACTTCACACCTCCCACATCTCACCTCCAAATTACAATTTTAAGAAAGGAATTGATTTTATTATGCAAGATTTTTTTAATAATTTAGATTGGATGATGCTTATCAAAGCATTTGTAGTTGGTGGTTTAATATGTATTATCGGTCAAATTTTAATAGACAAAACCAAACTTACTTCTGCTAGAATATTAGTTATATTTGTTACAGCCGGTGTTATTTTAGGTGGATTAGGCATATATGAAAAACTAGTTGAATTTGCAGGAGCAGGCGCAACCGTTCCTTTAACTGGTTTCGGCAATCTACTTGCAAAAGGTGCTATCCAAAAAGTTCAGCAAGACGGATTTATTGGAGCATTTACTGGTGGTACAGCCGCTGCTGCTGGCGGAATTGCAGCCGCAGTATTCTTTGGGTACATTGCATCATTAGTGGCAAAACCTAAAATCAAGAAGCAATAATTTTGACAAATTATGTAAATTGTGTTATTATATATTTAGTACGAGATTTTTCTCGTTTTATATAAAGTTCCTTGATTTCCGCACACTTGTGCGTTTACCGATAAATTAAATAACAATTTTTATGAAATTTAGGAGGAAATTAAAAATGGAAAAAATTATTGACACCAACGACGTTATCTGCAGTGTGACTCATGAGATGTCCAAGGCCAATGCCGAGCTTCAGGGAGCCTCTCCCGATAAGTTCAACCGGAATTTGTTGGAGCTGCTCCAGCAGGAAATCGAAAAAGCCAAACCGGCAGCCACGTACTGGAAGTACATGTGTCCTGGCTCCCACGAGTATACCTATACCAACACTTTCCCTCTGGCAATCTACGAAGAGCTGTCTCCCGACTTTCTTGTTCAGCTGGAAAGCGCCGGTATCTACCTCTCCAAGAACAAGGAGCTGGGTAAGGCCAATATTCGCATTGTCTTCCATTTTTGAGCACTACGCGGGCTCACTGGTTTTCCAGGGAACCCGCGTATCTTTTATTTTTTACATAACAAAAAACGACTTTTATTTTTTTAATAAAAATCGTTTTCTTTGTTTTTATGCATTTTTTGCTATTTCTGCAAGTTCTGCAAATGCTTTGCTATCGTTTACTGCAAGTTCAGCTAACATTTTTCTGTTTATTGTTACATTAGCTTTCTTTAGTCCTGCTATCATTTTGCTGTATGTTAATCCATTTTGACGGCTAGCAGCATTTATTCTTGCTATCCATAATTTTCTAAAGTCACTTTTTTTGTCTTTTCTTCCAACATAAGCATATGATAATGATTTTAATACTGCTTGATTTGCATTTCTAAATCTATATCTTTTTGCTCCAAAATATCCTTTAGCTTGTTTTAACACTTTTTTATGTTTTTTTCTTGTAATTCTTGCTGTTTTTACTCTTGCCATTTTTTATTTCCTCCTTTTTATGCGGGCAGGGGTGGAACCCTGCCCCTACATTTCATTTCTCATTGATTAATTTACATTTCATAAATTTTTTATTAACCGTAAGGTAATAATTTTTTTATTCCTGCTTCACATGTTTTATCTGCATAAGCATTTTGTACTTTTCCAGATTTTTTTTGTCTTGTTGTTTTGTTTGCTAATAAATGTCTTCTGTTTGATTTTGTTCTTTTTACTTTTCC
>JBJFFF010000150.1:0-7001 GCA_051891455.1 Clostridia bacterium
CTTTAGCTTTTATTCCTAGTTGGTTAATAAAATTTATTGTTAATATATTAATGTTTTTGGATAGGCACGATTTAATGCCAAAATCTGTCATAGAAGCTAGCCCTTTCCATACTAGTGCTTTTCTTACAAATGTTGGTTCTTTAGGTATAGATTCAATTTACCATCATTTGTATGATTTTGGAACAACTGGTGTATTCTTAGCAATGGGCAAGAAAGGAAAAAGTCTTATAAATGTTGATGACACTCTTGCAGAAGAGAAAACCCTTTCTCTTCGTTGGGTTTTAGACGAGAGAATTTGTGATGGTTATTATTATGCAAATGCAGTAAAATTGTTTAATAAGTATATGAAAAAACCAGAACTTTTGGAAGAACATATTGAACCGGTTGAAGATGTAAAATAAGAAATGTAGGGGTCGGCGTCCCCTACATTTCCTATATTAGCATCAATAATCCACCTATTACACTTAGCACAAATCCTACAATTTTTAGCCCTTTTACTCCATCGTTTTGGTCTCCAAAGCTAAATACTTTTTTTGTTATTGGTCTTGCATCATATATTAATATTACTCCACACATTAAAATTATTGTTCCAATTATTTCTACAATTTCCATATTCCACATCCTTTGGCTATCCACAATATGTGCACAATATTGCTTCTAATCCTACATTTATATCTATATTTCCTTGTTTGTAATTATAATCTAAATCTATTAGTTCTTGCAATATTTTTCTCAAATTATTTTTGCTAAAATATTCTGCTTGTTGTCTATATTTATTTGCCAAAAATGTTTGATTTGGCTTTAGTTTTAATGCTTCTACAATATTTTTATTGTATTCTATTGCAAGTTTTGTTAAATATATTTTCTTAAAGTGCCCATATAATGTTACTAATATTTTTTGTATTGGTTCTTTATTATATATTAATTCATGTAATATTTCTAATGCATTTGTTATGTTCTTTTTCCCTAAGCTATCTGTTAAGTCAAATATTACACTATCTAATTCTTTTATTGATAAAAGGGTTATTGCTTCTTTTGTTATTGTTCCATTTTCTCCTGCATATTCTATAAGTTTGCGTATCTCATTTATTAAAACTTGCATACTTGTACCACAAGTTTCAATAAATTCCTGTAATGTTTTATCATCAATACTTACTTTATATGCCTTACATATTGACTTTAACCTTGTAGCAATTTGTGCTGGTTTTAATTTTTCAAAATTACATACAAGTCCATTTTTTTCTATTATTTTTGAAAGCGTATTTCCCGCATCTATTTCATCTTCTATAAATATCAGTATTACCGCTTCATTTATTAGTTCTATATTTTCTTCTATAAAGGTTGCTATTGTGTTTTGCAAGCTATTGTCTGTTTTACTGCTTTTTCGTCCTCCTGTTTTACTTTTTTTGAATAATCCAGAATTTTTAACGACTATTAACTTTTTGTTATACCCAAAACTTGGCATTTGTATTTCTGATATTAGTGAACCTATATTTGTTTCGTCTATTTGTATATAGTTTATTCCAAGTAGCATATCTCCAAATAGTTTTTTTATTTTTTTTACGGCATTTTCTAGTAGGTATTCTTCTTCTCCATATAACAGATATATGCTATTTAGTTTTCCTTGTTTTAGTTCTTGTTCTAGTTTTTCTGGTGTCATTTTTTCTCCCCTTCTTGATCAGTAGCCCAACGCAGGGGTTTTATATATTTTAAAAGCTAATTTCCTCGGGGGGGACCGCCGTGGGCTGTTAAAGGCGTTAGCCTTGTTACAGCGCCGGTGGGAAGAAATGAGCGAATTAAAATATATAATCCCCGACGAGATTGGGCGGACTTTTGCATGAAAATTATATACCATAGATTATTCTAAAAACTTCTGCTACGCTCCAAGCTTGCGCCATTGTTCCTTTTGGTAGGTTTGGCTTTTTAGAATCATATATTTCTGATATGCTTCCAATTGTTCCTCTTTCTAATAGTTCTTTTTCAAATGTTGTTTTTACACTTTCTCTAAATTCTTGTAATTTTTCTCTTAAAGCTTTCTTTTCTTGTTTGTCTTTTGCATATTTTATCATATTTTTTATTGAGTTGTAATATAATCCAAGAAGCCAAGGCCATGTTATTCCTTGATGATAACTTGAGTCTCTTTTAAATACATCTCCTTCATATACATCAATATATCCTTTTTCTCCTTTTGCTAATGTTTTTAAACCATATTTATTTAAAAGTTTCTTTTCTACAACTTCAATTATATTTCTTGCCATATCACTTTCTGGATTTACAACTGGATAACTTAAACTTAGTGCAAATAATTGATTTGGTCTTACTTTTCCATCTCCTAACACATCATATAAACACTTTCTTTTACTATTATAGAACTTTTCTAAAAATGATTTTTGACAATTTTGGGCTAAATTTAGGTATTCTTTTTGTTCCTTTTTATGTCCAAATTTTATGCTAAGTTCAGCCATTATCATAAGTGCATTATACCACAATGCATTTAATTCTACTGTTTTTCCATTTCTTGGTGTAAACGAGTGATTTCCGTATTTGGCATCCATCCATGTATTTTGTGTATTTGGTGTTCCAGAAGATATTAAATAATCTTTATCTAGGAAAATATTATTATCATCTAAATTAATTCCTTTTTTATAATTTTCAATTATAGATTTTAATTTAGTATAAAAATTCTCTTCTATAAAATCATAATCTTTTGTGTATTCTAAATATTTACGTATTTGTTCAAATAACAAAAGTGAACTGTCAGCACTATTATATAATGGTCTATTATCATACCCAGAATATCCATTTGGAACTAAGCCAAATTTTATGTCTCTTGTCATTGTTAAAAGTACTTCTTTTGCTATTTTGTATTGTTTTGTACATAGTAATAATCCTTCAAAAGATATAAGTGAATCTCTTCCCCAGTCCAAAAACCAAGGATAACCTGCAATTATTGTATGGTATCCAAAGCTTGGTCTATATACTATAAAATTATCTATTGCAATCATAAAATATTGTAGCATTTCTCTTTCGTGTTTTTGCTCTTTAGTTTCTTTTTCTATATTTATTTTTGGATTTAAAATATCAGTTTCATGTACTAATTCATTTATTCTTATGATTTCTTGATTTATAATTTTTTTAATGTTAAGTTCTTCAATATTTTCTTCTAATGAACAAATAAATCCAATTTCTTTTTCTGAATTTTCTGGTATTTGAATTTCAAATCTTCCTGGAACTGCTAGGTTCTCTTCTGGATAAAGGCCTCTTCTTTCCTCTTCTATGTAAAACATATTTCTAAAAGTATCGTTTTCATGTTTAATATAGTTTCCGTCTGTAACATACATATAAACTGGATTATTAGCATTATCATCTATTTCCATTCTTATTTTTTTGTTTTGTTCTTCTTGTTTTATTTCATATTCATGGTTTGTGTTCATACAGTGGAAATCTCTAAAATTTACTACTGGTGTAATTGTAAGTTTTGCTGCTGGTCCTTCATTATAAACTTTATATAATACACAAACTGTGTTTTTTCCATATTCCATGCATATTAATTTTTTAATTAATACATTTTCTACTTTATATGTAAAAATTGGTATATATTCTTTTTCAAATTCTTCTTGATATCTAAAGCCTGTAGAAATGTAATTTGGGCACATGTTAGAATACAAGTCATATTTATTGTTATTTATTTCTATACTTTCATCTAGCTTTGAAAGTATTACATGTCTTCTTGCTGGTGGCGTAAGAGATGCTACTAGTAATCCATGATATTTTCTTGTGTTTATTCCAATTGCTGTACTTGCTGCATATCCTCCTATTCCATTTGTTATAAGCCATTCATGGTTTATTCCGTCTTCTAATGTTAATTTACTTTTTTCTATTTTCATTTGTTCCTCCAATTATTTTAATATTTCACTTTTTATCAAATAAGAATTTGTAGAAGTGCGAAGTGGGATGTGAGAAGTGTGTTATTATGGAAACTTCTTCGAAGTTTAGCTCTAAGGTTCCCACCTCACACTTCACAACTCTCACCTCTCAATTATTTTTTTGTTATTTTTCTTAGTGTTTTTTTGTTGTTCTTTTTTTATATTTTGCTCTCTTGTTTGTTCGCTTTCTTGAATAGATTTTATTCTATCACTATACTTGCTTATAAATTTACTTGCTTTTCTATTTCTTTTTGGTTTTTTAGTTGGTGCTTTATGTGATATTTTCTTTTTATTTTTTTTCTTTTCTTCTTTTAATTTTGAATTTAATAATAGATATTGATCGTCATTTTGTTTATCTCTAAATTTAAGCTCATTACAAATTAATTCTATTATTGTTTTAGCAAGTGCATCTGCATCGTGTCTTATATATTCTCCTTCAACACATGAAATGTCTGCTCTTATTAGTTTAATTCCCTTTCCTCTTAAGTTTTGGGCATCTACTTCAACTAAATTTGAACCTTCTTTATTATATTTTCTTAAAAACTCTGGAATTATATCTCCATTATCACAAATACAATAATCTATTATTTTGTTTCCTGCATGCTCAATAATTGCATCAATATGGTCTGAAACATTATAGTCATCTGTGTGTCCTGGCTGTGTCATTATGTTTGGTATGTATATTTTAAAGGCTTTACTGTCTCTAATTGTTTTTGCTACATTTTTTATTAATAAATTTGGTATTACATTTGTGTAAAGACTTCCTGGTCCTAAAATTATTGCATCTGCATTTTGAATAGCTTCTACAATTCCTGGTGCAGTTCTACAATTTGATGGATTTACAAATACTCTATTTATTTTGGTTACTCTTTCTTCTGTTATATCTGCAATTTTGTCTTTATCTTTTATTACCATTCCATTATCTAATTCCACACATATTTTCATTTCGTCTAATGTTACTGGTAATACTTTCCCTATCATCGAAAAAATTTCGTTACTTTTTTGAACACTTGTAGCTAGGTTTCCATTTATATTTCTAGCCACTTCTATATATAAGTCTCCAAAGTTAACTTGTTCTCCTTTGCTATCACTAAAATTATAATTTAAAATTTTTGACATTTCTTCTGAATTTTTAGCTAGTGCTTCTAAACTTATTTTTATATCTTCAGCTGTGCTTATATCTTCTTTTCCATATTTAGATACTGTAACTATTGCTGTTATATTACTTGTATATTTTTTTAGTCCTTTTAGTACTGTGCTTAGTCCATTTCCTCCACCAATTACTACAATATTAGGTCCTTTTGAATTAATTGGATTTTTGCTTTTCATTATTTCAGGATTTGCTGCAAGTTCTAGTATTCTTCTTTGTAAAAATACTAGTCCTAATATGAAGCATGTGAATCCTATTATAAATAGTATTGCTATTTTTACAAGTTCTGTTAGTTCTAGTCTATCCGTTACTAGGATTTTTGCGAATTCATAACATGTTAGTAGCATTCCTATTATTATTAGCAGTATCCATCTTTTTGTTTTCTTGTTTCCTATTATTAGTTTTATTATTTTTTTCATTTTTCCCTTTTCCTCCATATAATCCGCCCAATCTCGTCGGAGTTTGATTTTTCTTTTTTCAGGCTCCCCTAAGTAATCCCTACTCAGATTCTCCTAAAAAAAGAAAAATGAAACTCCTGCGTTGGGCTAGTAACGCCTGTATTCGTACAACTTATATAAATAATAACTAGTCAACACCTAAAATTCTAATTTCTGGTTCTATGTCTACATTAAATTTTTCTTTTACTTTTTCTTGTATGTATTGTATTAATTTTAAAACATCCTCTGACGTTGCATTCCCTTTGTTTACTATAAATCCTGCATGTAAGGTTGAAACTTCTGCATCTCCTATTCTATAACCTTTAAGCCCACATTTATCTATTAGCTGTGCTGTTATAAAGCTTTCTCCCCTTTTAAATATGCTTCCTGCATTTGGCATATTTAATGGTTGCTTTTCTTTTCGACTTTTAGAATATTCTTCTATTTTACTTTTTATTGCCTCTTTATTTCCTTTTTCTAATTTTATTTTTCCACCTAAAATAATCCAATTATTTTTTTGAAAAATTGATTTTCTATATGAAAATTCTTGTTCTTCTTTTGTTATTGTTTTTATTTCTAAATTTTCGTCAATATATGTAGTAGAAATTATTCTGTCTGCTATTTCATTTCCATATGCTCCTGAATTCATATATATTGCTCCGCCAAAACTTCCTGGTATTCCAGAAGCAAATTCTATACCTGTAATTTCTTCTTCTAGAGCAACTCGTGCAAGTTTTGATAAAAGAACTCCTGAGCCAACCTTTAATGTTTCGTTGTCTTCTTTAATAATGTCGTTAAAATTTAACTTTACAACTACCCCTCTTATTCCTTTATCTTTTACTAAAACATTACTTCCATTACCAATTACAGTTATTTGTACATTGTTTTCTTTTGCTACATTTAAAAGAAATTTAAGTTCTTCTGTATCATTTACTTTTACAAAAATATCCGCAGGTCCTCCGTACTTTAAAAGTTGTATGTTTGTTCATAGGTTCGTTTAAAAGTACTCTCCCGAGCCTCTATCTTTGTAATTAATTTACTATATATATCTTGCATTCTTGCACTCCTTACTTCTTATTAGTATGTGCATATTTTATGTTTATTCTATATTTTTGCAAATTAGATTTTATCATTTTTTGTGTTTTTTTACAAGGTATTTGTATTAATTTTAAAAGTATTATGTTATAAT
Source organism: Clostridia bacterium (assembly GCA_051891455.1). GTDB lineage: Bacteria > Bacillota > Clostridia > TANB77 > CAG-508 > UMGS1933. The sequence continues at coordinate 6,703 of JBJFFF010000150.1, forward strand.
AATTAATAGGTGATTTCTATGTTAGATGATATTAAGAAAAACAAACGTAAAACCGCTGTTATTGTTAGTGGTTTTATTATTATGATTACTCTAATTTTATATTACATATGTATGGCTTTTAATTTAGACTCTTCTCTTGCTATTATTATTGCTTTACTTTTTTCTGTTATTTCATGTTTTGCATCATATTATTATAGTGATAAAATTATTTTAAAAACATGTAAGGCAAGACCTGCTACTTTAGAAGAAGATAGAAAACTTGTACATATTTTTGAAGCTCTTATGGTTTCTTCTGGGTT
>JBJFFF010000151.1:0-6877 GCA_051891455.1 Clostridia bacterium
TTTATCGCTGCCCCATCCAAGAAAATGTAATTCACTTCGTTCAAACATTTTCTAAGGCGGTCACCCCGGAGTCGCTCTAAAAATAAAATATATAAGCCCCTGCGTTTGGCTATTATATCGCATATTTATCAACTCTAAATGTCTAGGTTTTTAACAAATTTAGAATTTTTTATTATAAATTCTCTTCTAGGTTCTACGTCATCTCCCATTAAAGTGTTAAATATTTCGTCTGCTTTTATTGCATCTTCCATAGTAACCTGAATTAAAATTCTATTTTCTGGGTTCATTGTTGTTTCCCATAATTGTTCTGGGTTCATTTCTCCTAGACCTTTGTATCTTTGAATTGATAATTGGTCTCTTGCAATTCCTTTTTCTTCTAATTCTTTATATGCTTTGTTTAAGTCATCATCTGTATAACAATATTTATCTTCCATTCCTTTTTTAGATAATTTATATAATGGTGGTTGTGCTAAATATACATTTCCGTTTTCAATTAAAGGTCTCATATATCTAAAGAAAAATGTTAATAGTAATGTTCTAATGTGTGAACCATCAACATCGGCATCTGCCATTATTATTACTTTTCCATATCTTATTTTGGTAATATCAAAATCATTTCCAATTCCTGCACCAACTGCTAAAATTACTGGATTTAATTTATCATTTCCATAAATTTTATCTGCTCTTGCTTTTTCAACATTAAGCATTTTTCCCCAAAGTGGAAGTATTGCTTGGAATCTTCTGTCTCTTCCTTGTTTTGCACTTCCTCCAGCAGAATCTCCCTCAACTATATAAACCTCACATTCATCTCTATTACTACTACTACAATCAGCTAATTTTCCTGGTAATGTTGTATTTTCCAAGGCATTTTTTCTTCTAACTAATTCTCTTGCTTTTCTTGCTGCTTCTCTTGCTCTTGATGCACTAATACATTTTTCCAAAATAGCTTTTGCAACTTGTGGATTTTCCTCTAAAAATGCTGATAAAGCATCATTTACTGCGCTTTGTACAATTCCTGTAACTTCACTATTTCCAAGTTTTGTTTTTGTTTGTCCTTCAAATTGAGGTTCTTTTACTTTTACAGAAACAACTGCAGTAATACCTTCTCTAATATCATCACCTAAAAGATTTCCATCTTTTTCTTTTAATATATTATGTGATTTTGCATAATCATTAAATACTTTTGTAAGTGATCTTTTAAATCCTTCTAAATGTGTTCCACCTTCTATTGTATTAATATTATTTACAAAAGAATAAATATTTTCTGAATATGCTGTTGTATATTGCATTGCTATTTCAACTGGAAATTCTCCTGCTTTTTCTATATAAATTGGTTTTTGGTGTAGTGCTTCTTTATTTTTGTTTAAATATTCAACAAAAGAAATTAATCCACCTTCAAAACAAAATTCTGCTTTTTGTTCTTTTCCTTCTCTTTTATCTTCTATAGTAATTTTTAATCCTTTTGTTAAAAATGCCATTTCTCTAAATCTATTTTCTAGAACTTCATATTCATATTCAAGAGTTTCGAAAATTGTATCATCTGCTAAAAATCTAACAGTTGTTCCTGTTTTATCAGAATCACCTATTCTTTTTAATGGTTCTACTGTTTTTCCTCTTTCAAATTTCATTTGGAAAATTCCGCCATCTCTTTGAATAGTAACTTCTGTCCATTCAGACAATGCATTTACTACAGATGAGCCAACTCCATGAAGACCACCAGATACTTTATATCCACTATCTCCACCAAATTTTCCACCAGCATGTAAAACTGTATAAACTGTTTCTGCTGCTGAAATATGTGTTTTTGGGTGTATATCAACTGGAATTCCTCTTCCATTATCTTCTACTTTTATTATATTCCCTGGTTCTATTGTAACATTTATTTCTGTACAATATCCGGCTAATGCTTCATCAACACTATTATCTACTATTTCATAAACTAAATGATGTAATCCTCTTATTGATACTGAGCCTATATACATACCAGGTCTTTTTCTTACTGCTTCTAGCCCTTCTAATACTTGTATTTGGTCTGCCTTATATTCGTGTTCAAATTTTTCCATTTTTTCCTCCTATAAAAATTATTATTTTTTAGTATAAATTTAATATATTGATGTTGGAGGTGTGAAGTGTGAGGTGTGATATTTATTATTAAAAACTCTAAATCTCACTTCCCACATCTCACTTCTCACTTCAATTAATAAAAAATATTTTTTCATTTTATTATTTTAGCATTTTTAACATTATAATAATTAATTTCATTTTTGTCCAATATTATTTTTTCTGTGCTTGTAATTATTACTTGATTTTCTTTTATATTTTCAATAAAACCTTTTATTCTTTTTTTATCTAATTCAGACATAAAGTCATCTAATAAAATAATTGGATATTCTTCTATTTCTTCATATATTGTTTCTGCTTCTGCAAGTTTTAATGAAATTATGCTTGACCTTTGTTGTCCTTGTGAACCATAAATAGAAATATTTTCATTATTTATAAATATTTCAAAATCATCTCTATGTATTCCTATGCTTGTATACCCTTTTTGAATATCTATATTTCTTTTATTTTTTAATTCTTGTAAATATTTATTTTCATCTATTATATTACTTTTATATTTTATTTCAATATTTTCTTTATTTTGGGTTGTAATTAAATGAATATTTTTTATTTTATTATTTATTTTTTCTAAAAATTCTTTTCTATAAATAAATATTTTTGTACCTAAATCTACTAATTGTTCATCCCAAATATCTAACATTTCAACTGATTTATTTTCATATTTTATTTGTTTTAAATAATTATTTCTTTGTTCTAAAGTTTTATTATATTTATTTAAAATATGTACATACATAGGTCTTAACTGACTTATCATTATATTTAAAAATCTTCTTCTTTTACTAGGATCATTTTTTAAAATATTAATATCTTGTGGTGTAAATAATACTACATAAATTTTTCCTAAAATATCACTTACTTTTTTTACTTTAATATCATTTATATAAAAATCTTTTTTTTGATTTAATTCTAATTTAATTTTGCCTTCTCTATCTTTTTTATAATATTCAATTTCCACATTTGAATAATCTTTATTAATATTTATTAATTCTTTATCCTGATTTGTTCTAAAAGATTTTCCTAAACCACATATAAAAATAGCTTCTAAAATATTAGTTTTTCCTTGAGCATTATCTCCAAAAATATTATTTATATTTTTATTAAAAATAATTTCTTGTTTTTCATAATTTCTAAAATTCTCTAGTTTAACTTTTTTTATATACATTTTTAATCCTTATTAATCTTCTTTTATTCTTATTGGTAAAATCATATAAACATATTCTTGAGCAGTTTCTTCAACAGGTTTAATAATACAAGGTGAAATATTGCTTCCAAATTCAATAAATATTTCTTCATCTTCAATTACTTTTAGAGCATCTAAGAAATATTTTGGATTAACTCCTATTTCTAATGGTTTTCCTTCTGTTTCAATATAAATTTCTTCTTTAGCATCTCCTGTTTGATTTGTACAAGATAAAATAACTTTACCTATTTCTATTTTTATTTTTACAGGATATTTTTTTTCTTTTTCAACAGAAGATGATGAAATTAAGCTTACCCTTTCTAAACAATTTTGTAAAATATTTTTATCTATTCTAATTTTTGTTTCCCAAGATGAAGGAATTACATTTTGATAATTTAAAAATTCTCCTTCTAATAATCTTGTAACAATTTTACAATTTTCCATTTCAAAAACTGCTTGATTTTTAGCAATTCCTATTTTTATTGTATCAAATGAATCTGTTATTATTTTGTTAACTTCATTTAAAGTTTTTCCTGGAATAACTGCTTTAAAGTTATTTGTTTTTTCTGTTAAAAATGTGCTAACCCAACCCATTCTTGAACCATCAATTGCAACAACATTTAACTTATTATTAACAATTTCAAACAAACATCCTGTAAATATTGGTCTATTTTCTTCTAAACTTACTGCAAAAATTGTTTTCTTAATCATATCTTTTAAAGTTCTTTGTTCTGTTACAACAGAATGTTCAACATCTATTTTAGGAAGTTCTGGGTATTCTTCTGGATTCATAGTTGATAACTTATATAAAGAACCTTCACATTCTATAACTAATAATTTATTTTCATTAACAGATATTGTTATTTCTGTATCTGGTAATTTTCTAATAATTTCACTAAACATTACAGCATTAACTACAGTATTTCCTTCTTCTTCTACATTACAATCCACAATATATTCAATACCTAGGTCTAAATCATAAGTAGTCATTTTAACTTTATTTTCATTAGTCTGAATAAATATTCCTTCTAGTATAGGCATTGTAGTTCTAGTAGGAACACCTCTTACTACAGAATTTATACATTTTAATAATTTTTCTTTTTCACATACAATTTTCATTTTTCAAGACTCCTTTTTTATATAAATAATATATATTAGTAATAGTAATAGTAGGTCCTGTTAATTTAGTGGAAAAGACATATAAACCTTTATTTCCCTAATCAACAGCCTGTGGAAAAAAGTGTGGATAACTGTGGATACATATTCACAGTATTATTTGATTACTGTGAATTTCTATTAATTCACAGTAAATTAACAGTCAATTCACAACTAATTCACAAAAACCTATGGATAACCTTTTTCTTATTTCCGTAAGTAAGAAAAGATTTTCTTCATACAAATTTCTGTTTTGCAAACTTATTTTTTAAAAAATTAATAAAAAGATTATAATTACAATTATTTGCTATTTAAAATAATTTTTTTCACACTTTCCACAACCAACTTGGTATTAGAATTTTCTTTTATATCTTTTTCTATTTTTTTAAAAGCATGCATTACTGTTGTATGATCTCTTTTTCCAAAAGAATCACCAATCTTTGGAAAAGATTCATTTGTTAATATTCTGCAAAGATACATACCTATTTGCCTTGGGTATGTTATATCATTTGACCTTTGAGCACTTTTTAAATCTTTATCAGTTATATTAAAATATTTACAAACACAATCTTGAATATATTCAATAGATATAACAGACTCTTTTTGCCTTATCATATCATTTATTGCTTTTTCAGACATTTCCATAGTTATAGGTGTATGTGTTAAAGATGCTTGTACAACTAATTTATTAAATACACCTTCTAATTCTCTAATGTTTGAATCTATTTTTGCAGCAATATTTTGTAAAATATCGTCATCAATAATTGCGTGTTTTTCATCGGTTTTTTTCCTTAAAATTGCTAAACGAGTTTCATAATCTGCCATATAAATATCTGCAACTATTCCCCATTCAAGACGAGATTTTAGTCTATCCTCTAAAAGCGGTATATCCCTAGGAGGTTTATCACTTGAAATAACAATTTGTTTTCCTGCATCTCTTAAAGTATTAAATGTATTAAAAAATTCTTCTTGAATTTGTTTTTTATCAGCAATAAATTGAATATCATCTATTAAAAGTAAATCTATACTTCTATATTTTTGCTTAAATTTTTCCATAGATTTATCTTTTATTGCATCTACAAAATCATTGGTAAATTTTTCAGAAGTAACATATAATACCTTCATTGAAGCATTTTTTCTTAAAATTTCATTACCAATTGAGTGCATAAGGTGAGTTTTACCAAGCCCTACTCCACCATATAAAAATAATGGATTATATGCTGTAGCAGGAGATTCAGCAACAGCTAAAGCTGCAGCATGAGCGAACCTGTTATTATCTCCAACAACAAATGTATCAAAAGAATAATTTTTATTTAAAAATGTTTTTGCATAATCAACTGAATAGTTGATATTTTGTGTATTAAAACTTTGAATAGTTTCGTCTTTTGTTTGGAGATCATCTTTTAAAACGAATTTAATATTACAATTTTTTTGTAATATTATATTAAATGCATTTGAGATTAAATCACTGAAACGGGTTTCAATAGATTCTTTTTTAAATTGATCTTTGACAACTAAAACAATATTGTTGTCATTTACAGAACTAATTTCTAATGGTAAAATCCATGTTTTAAAAGATAATTCGGACATTTCTTCTCTGATTAACGCTTTGGCATCAGTTAATAAATCGTTTATAGTGCTATCCATTATAAAAAAACCTCCAAATATCTAATTGTTTAGAGATAAAATTTGTATAAAAACCCTTATACCTACATTATCTTTCATATAATATCAAAAATAAAAAAATTAATCAACATAAATTTGAAAAAAATTACAGTTTTTATTTTATTTTTGAATTAAATATAAAAAATAAAAAGAGGCTGAAAAACCTCTTTTTATTGGATTATCTTTTTTGGAAAAAGTCTAGCTGAGAGGATACTGCATTACTGCTTCAGGTAAATAGAAAATGTATTGTGTCCACTCACTATTAGTTGTAATAGATTCCGTTCCGTTATTGTGATTTGTAGTTGTTGTTTGATTACGAGATGTAATTATTTCAACATAAGGTTTTTCCCCATCTTCAATAAATACTATCGTAGAACTACTTGCTAGAGCAGAATCGTATTTTCCTTCCCCGTTTTCGTTTGCATACCAATAAGGAAGTTCGTTAGATGTAGATGTTTTTCCTGATACACTTCCAAATCCAAAGGAAGAAGAACCTGATACAGAGCCAGAAATTTCTTGAACTGGAATATTACAGAAATACAGTAATTGCCTTTTCTGGTCTTGAACCATAATGGTTTCTGTAGTTACTTCAATATTTTGATAGTATTCAATATTATGTTTACTAATAGGAATAGTCCATCCAATTATTGAAACTATAAAAACTACCAAAAAACATAGTTGAGTTCCGAAGTTATCAAAATGATTTAAACCTAATACATTGAATCCAACTAGATATGTAAGAATTGCAGGTATAAT
>JBJFFF010000152.1:0-6877 GCA_051891455.1 Clostridia bacterium
TTGGATGGGGCAGCGATAAAAATAAAATATATAACCCCGACGAGATTGGGCGGACTTTAAATTTTTTGAAAGGATTGCCTATGAAAAAAATTATAATTTTTTATGGTTCTTATGGTGGAGGTCATTTATCTGCTGCCCGAAGTATAAAAGAATATATAGAAAAAAATTATACTAATACAGAAATCTTAATGGTAGATTGTATGGAATATATAAGTAAAACTATTAACAAAGTTACTACCAAAGCTTATTCAAGCATGGCAAAAAGTGCTAAATGGGCATGGGGAAAAATATATTATGGTTCTAGTAAAGGCCCATTATTTTCAATTACAAATAATTCTCAAAAATTATTAGCTCTAAAATTAAATAAGCTTTTACAAGAATTTAGCCCAGATCTAATAATATCTACACATCCATTTAGTAGTCAAATGTGTGCATATTTAAAAAATAAATACAAGATTTCAAGTAAAATTGCAACTGTACTCACAGATTATGCACCACATGTGCAATGGCTTATGTACCCAGAGCAAGTAAATTATTTCTTTGTTGCACATGATAAAATGAAATCAGAATTAATTAAACATGGTATTCCTGAAAGTAAAGTATTTTCAACAGGTATTCCTCTATCAAATAGATTTCTAGCTCATTATGATAAAGAAAAAATATTATCTGAGTTTAATTTATCTACAGATAAACGAACTATTCTATTTTTTGCTGGCGGTGAGTATGGTTTTGGCAAAGATAGAACTCTAAATATTTTAAGAACATTAATTAAGTCTTTTCCTAATTTTCAGGTAATTGCAATTGCTGGTAAAAATAAAAAAATGCAAAATAATTTTGAAGAATTAGTAAAAGAAAATAATGCTTCTAATTCAGTAAAAATATTACCTTTTACAAACAAAGTTCCTGAACTTATGAGTGTTTCAGATTTAGTAATTACAAAGCCACGGTGGTCTTACAACAACCGAAAGTTTAGCTTCCGGATTACCTATTATTGTAATTAGCCCAATTCCTGGGCAAGAAACTGAAAATGCAGAGTTTTTAGAAAAACATAATGTAGGTATTTGGATTAAGAAAAATGATAATGTAGAAGAAAAACTATATGCTATTTTTAATAATCCTGAAATATTGCAAAAAATGAAAATAAACGCAAGACTTCTAGCAAAAAGGAATTCAACAGCAGATATATGCAAAATTTTATTAGAGAAAACATTTGACATATAACCAAATATGCGATATAATAATTACGACGTCAAATCATTAGGTTTACACTATGTAATAAAAAAGACTAGGAGTGCAAGTCCTAGTCTTTTTCCTTATTAGTCATTATCAAATTTACCTAATATTAAGTAAATTAAAAATAATGCTAACAACTTCATTAGTTTTTTCACTATGTAAACCTCCTTCCTGCCACTTGAGCAAGTCAGCTATATAAATATATAATATTTGCATTTATTTGTTAATATGTAAATTATTCATATGTAAAAAAACATCTCATATAATAATTAGAGGTATTATTTATGTGTATTTCCGATTTTTCAAACTGTGAATTAGTAACTCTTGCAAGTAGTTTAGCAATAGCCATGTCAAATCAATTATCAAATGAAGATATAGCTATTTTATCTGCCTTTTTTACAGCTTTAGGTGATAATTTAGCAATTCTTTCTCTTGAAAATTAGTATAAAAAGGGCAGCCCCAACTCTGGGACTGCCTTTTTGTTTCTAGCAAGAGGAAAAGAGCTTATGTAAAAACTCCTTTTTCCCTTCTTCTGTCTCAAACCGAAATGCGTAACAAAATTTTTGCAGTTGCGGTTCTTTGGTCCAAGGAATCATTTTCCCACCGCAAGCTTTTGCCTTTTGAATAATATCAATGGAAAAGCTATACAGAGATAACGCATTATATTCCTTTTCGCATTCTCCCACTACCTCAACATCATTGCTACCTATGCACTGCCGGGTTGATAAAATTATCGAAACATCATCCATAAAAATACCTCTTTTCAAAGTTTTTTGGACTTTTTAATTATACACTTTTTTTTCAGTTTTTTCAATATTTTTATATAAAAAAACAGCCCCAATTCTGGGGCTGTTTTTTTGTTTCTACTGAACTGTAGGCAATTTGCCCAAGAACAATCTCTTGTTCTCGTCGCTTGCGAAATTAATCGCCAAAAAGAACTTGTTCATAGGGAGTTCCTTTGATGTTGGAATCAGTTCTCCACCAAACTCTTTAGCGAGAGTAATGGTATCTGAAATGAACCTCGTCAAAGCCAGAACACTTTCATTGCCTATGTTCTGGCCCTCACACTCACCTTCCAGTTCTACCTTTGGATTGCCTAATTCCTGCCGTACCGTCAGAAGAATAGAAACGTCCATAATAACACTCCTTTTTCAAGTTTTTGGACTTTTTAATTATACGCCTTTTTTGAAAATTTTGCAATAGTTCTTATATTTCTCTTCTTCCTTCTAGTGCCTGGCTTAGAGTAACCTCATCAGTATACTCTAGATCTCCTCCTACAGGGATTCCTTGTGCAATTCTTGTTACCTTTATTCCAAGTGGTTTTATTATTTTAGATAAATAAATAGCTGTTGCTTCTCCCTCTACTCTTGGGTTTGTTGCAAGAATTATTTCCTTAACACTATTATCAGAAAGCCTTGCCAGTAACTCTTTTATTTTAATATCATCCGGACCAATTCCATTCATTGGAGATATTGAGCCATGTAAAACATGATAAACCCCTTTAAATTCATGAGTTCTTTCCATTGCAATTACATCTCTTACATCCTCAACTACACAAATAATGCTAGCATCTCTTTTGGGACTGCTACAAATTGGACATGGGTCTGTATCTGAAATATTAAAACATTTTGAACAATACTTTAAATTTTTCTTTGCTTCAACTATTGAACTTATGAATTCATCTGTTCTTTCTTGGTCTAAGTCTAACATATGAAATGCTAGTCTTATAGCTGTTTTATGGCCTATACTTGGTAATTTTTCAAAGTTTTCTATTAATTTTTCTATTGATGGTGAATAATATGACATTTTCTCTCCTAAATTTATTACTTCTCATTTAGTCCGCCAAATCTCATCGTGGTTTGACAAAAACATTACATTAGTCCTGGTATATTGTATTTTCCAAGTGAAGCGGCTTGTGCTTCATCTACTTTTCTTAGAGCTTCATTTACAGATGTCATTATTAAATCTTCTAGCATTTCAACATCATCTGGGTCTACAACATCTTTTTGTATTTTTATTTCTTTAATTTGTTTTGTTCCTAATACCTTAACTGTTATTGCTCCTCCGCCTGCTGTTGCTTCAAATTCTCTTGCTTGTAATTCTCCTTGCGATTTTTCCATATCAGCTTGCATTTTTTTTGCTTCTTTCATTAATTGGTTGATATTCATTCCACCAAATCCTCCCATACCTCCTGGGAATCCTCCTCTTTTAGACATATAAAATCCTCCTATTCATCTATAATATTTATTGGTATATTTAGCTTGTTTGCTAAATTTTCTATATCATCTTTTGGTTTTGCTTCTGCCTCATCATTCCCTAAGTACTTAACTCTCATAGTATTTCCTTGCTCCATAGAAACTAATTTCTCTATTATAGCCTTATTTTCATATTCATTAAGTACTTTTTTTGCAAATTCAGATAATTTACTTGGGAACTCAATTCCAACAGTCATATCATCTATTAATTTTGCTTTTGTTCCAATTAAATTAGTATATATCATTATTTTGCCTTCTGCTTTGATTTTATCCAAAATTATGGTCCAATATGGCACATATGTACCAGAACTTTTTACTGTACTTTCACTAACTTTTTTATTTTCTTGTTTTTCTATTTCTGGTTTAACTTCAGTTTTTATAACTGCTTTAGGCTTCTCAGTTACGTCTATATTTCTAACTTCTAACTGCTCCGTTCTCACTTCTAAACACTCTTTAATTATTCCTGTTTCAAAAATAATATTTTTTTGTGTTGACCATTTCATTGTATTTGCAAGTTCTGATAAATTATATATTAATTCTAATAATCTGCTCTTTTCCACTTCACTTGATAATTTATCTATATATTCTATTTCTTCTTTGCTATATAATTCTAATTTTTTTGTTGATTTATAAACCAAAATATCTTTTATATATTTTATAATTTCCCATAAAAAATTATCTAAATCTTTTCCTTGTGAAATAATATTTTGAACCTCTTCAATTGCTTCTTCTGCATCGCGCTCAAATATTGCAGTCGTCAACTTTCTAATGTATGTTAATTTTGGAATTCCAACCAATTCTCTTATTTGGTCTTCATCTATTAAATCTGCTTCATCTTGAGCACATCTTTCCAAAATACTTATTGCATCCCTTAGTGCCCCTTCTGAAAGAACTGCTATCATTCTTAAGGCCTCTTCCGTTATTTTTATATTACTTTCTTTGCAAATTATTTCTAGTCTTTTTATAATATCTTCTACTGATATTCTTTTAAAGTCAAATCTTTGGCATCTTGAAAGAATAGTTGCCGGCAATTTTTGTGGTTCTGTTGTTGCAAGTATAAATTTTACGTGTTCTGGTGGTTCTTCTAGTGTTTTAAGTAATGCATTAAATGCCCCCGTTGATAACATATGAACCTCATCTATTATATATACTCTATATTTTGCAAGTGTTGGTAGGAAATTTACTTCATCTCTAATTTCTCTAATATCTTCTACACTATTGTTTGATGCAGCATCCATTTCAACTACATCCGTAAGAGAACCGTTCAAGCATTGCCTTGCAGATTTCACATTCATTACAAGGTTCTCCATCCTTAGGATTTAAACAATTTATAGCTCTTGCCATAATTTTAGCAGCAGATGTTTTTCCTGTTCCTCTTCCGCCATTAAAAAGATATGCATGCCCTACTCTTCCAGAAATTATTTGGTTTTTTAGCGTTTTTGTTATATGCTCTTGCCCTACCATTTCGCAAAAAGTTGATGGTCTAAATTTTCTATATAAAGCGGTATATGCCAAAATTCTCCCCCCAATATATTTTTTAAGTTAACCTCTCTATGGAAAGCACTCCACATAAATTACACTATTTATTGCTGCTTCCTTCCGGACCTGACAAGATTCATAGCTATCTATTGAATTGCTTTCCATACAAAGGTTAACTTTCACACATTATTTATTATATAATTTTATTTGAATTTAATCAAGACATTTTGTGAAGAAATTTTAACACGGTTAATTTAATTTGTAAAATTTTAGTTTGTTTGCTTGTTTTTAAGTAAAAAATGTAGTATAGTATTTAACATAGGAAATGAATTGAGTAGATGTGCGTGTTACCACTTTTAAACCTCGATATCTAATCGAGAGTGAGGAGGTGGGTTAATATGATTGAATTTTTACTATTTTTAATTATCGGTTTTATGATTTCAATTACTATTAACGTTGCCTTGTTGTGTATTATATACATAATGTGGGTTAGCGGACAAATATAAAAACGACACATTTGCTCGGCAAAGCGATGTGTCGTTGCTAAATCTTATTGGTAACCACATTTCTGCGATTTCATTTCCTATATTTATTATACACAAACATTTTGAATTTGTCAATTATTTCTATCAATGTTGTAATATCTTCCATGAAGACCATTTTATCATATTAATAATACAAAATGCTGCTAAAATAGTGGAAAAAATAATTAAGAATATACCTAGATATGTTAGTCTTTTATCTTTTTTCTTGTTTGCTATTAATTTTAATCCACATGACCACAGATATAAAAAACCAGCACATAAAAACATTTCAATAGTATTTTGACCTAGTAAAAAAAATAACATAGCAAGCCCTGTTATAAAAATAGAGATACTATTAAAAACATTTGATATTGTTTCAATTATTTTTAAAGTTTTATCATTCATTTAAATTCCCCCTAATCTCCTATGGCATATTATAACATTTTTAGAAATAATTTGTCTATATTTTTAAATACAATAATAATTAACACTCTATATAGTTATGTGAGCATGCTCTAAGAAGTCTGTTCATTATTGCTAAACCTAAGCCGTCCTTTTGTACTCCTTCTACTACTATTATTTCAGCATTATATTTATCTGCTTTTCTAAGTAAAGTAAATATATTGTTAGTTATTTCTTCTAGAGTTTCTCCCATGTCTAATTTATACTCTGCATTATATTTTTCTATATTTTGTGTTTTACAAATTACAACTGCTTTTTTTCCTTGTATATTTTCATTTATTTTTTGTACAAGTTTTTCCTCATCTTTACTATATACCAATAAACATTTTGTTGCTGGCGCATAGTGTCTATACTTTATTCCTGGTGACATTACCTTTTCGTTTTCTTTATATTCTCCTAGTATTTGTTTTTCTATAAATACTTTAAATCCAAGTTTTTGTATATCTTCTGGGGTGATTTTTCCTGGTCTTAATATATGTACTGTATCTTTCACTACTCTTACAACTGATGATTCCACTCCAATGTCAACTTTACCAGAGTCTATAATATAATCAACTTTTCCATCTAATTCATCTATTATATCTTCCACTAATGTTCCACTTGGTTTTCCAGATATATTGGCACTAGGTGCTGCAATTGGGCATCCAGAATATTCAATAAGTTTTCTAGCAATGATATTGCTTGGCATTCTAATTGCTACTGTATCTAATCCACCTGTTATAACCTTTGGTATAATTGGAGTTTTTTCTAAAACTATTGTAAGTGGTCCTGGCCAAAAAGTTTTCATAAGTTTTAATTCAATTTCTCCAATATTTTTAACCAACTTATTAATCATTTCTATATTTGCAATATGTACTATTAACGGATTATCTTGTGCTCTTCCTTTTGCTATAAAAATATCTTTTACTGCTTTTTCATCTAATG
>JBJFFF010000153.1:0-6834 GCA_051891455.1 Clostridia bacterium
ATATATTTCTGTTTTTCCGTGAGCCTGTTACGCCATATATCAAAAATTCATTGAATTTACTATCTTTAATTTTATTAAAAGCTTCTTGCTGTTCTTCTGTTAAATTAAGTTTCTTATCTCTTTTGATATTCCTATCCTTAAAAGGATTTCTTGCTACTTTTTGTTCTACTATTTCTATGTATCCATTTTTTTCTAAAGTTTTTATTATTGCACGACTTGTATCTGTAATCATCTCTAAGTCTGCAATATGTATACCTTCATTTTCTTCTAAAAGTTTTAAAATTCTTATTTGTTTTTCGCTTTTTAGTTTTTCCGTTTCTATTAAAAATTCTATTTCATCAATATCTTTTTTTAGATAAACAAAATTGGCTGTTTTGTCTTTTACTCTTCCATCAAAATTTTTGCTTCCCGCTCCTGGTGGTAACATTAATTTTATACAGTCTGATATATTGCAAAAATATCTTCTTGCCATAAGTTTTGCTAAATTTATATTCTCCTCATTTAGCAAGTTGTCTTCTACTCTTATTATTTCTTTATTGGCAAATTCAGAAGTTTCTTTTATATTTATTATAAAGCCTTCTTCTTTTTTTTGTCTTCCAAATGGCACAAAAACTCTGCTCCCAATTTTAACTTCTGAAATTAAATTTTCTGGGATTATATAATCAAAACTTCTATTTAATTCTTTTGCTATGCTATTTATTATAACTTCTGCTACCATTTTTCTCTCCTCTTTGCAAAGTATTATATCATTTTTCTACAAATACTTAAATGTTTTTTTCATTTCTTTTTACAAATTGTAATTTGTAGAAGTGAGAAGTGGGAGGTGTGAAGTGGGAAAATAAAGTAAAGCCTACGAAGGTCATCCATAAATTCTCACCTCGCACCGCACACATCCCACCTCTAAATTATTATTTGTCAAACCGTAATAATTTTCTTATTTTTACGTATATTATTTATAGGTGGTTTTTTTGAAGAATTTTTTAGTTGGTATTTTAATTGGAGCTGGTGCAATTCTTCCCGGTGTTAGTAGCCGGGGTTTTTTGTGTTGCTTTTGGTTTATATGAAAAGCTTATTGATGCTTTTTTACATTTTTTTAAAAATATAAAAAAAAATGCCACCTTTCTTTTTCCTATCATTTTAGGAGCTTTGGTGGGAATTTTTTTATTTAGTAACTTTTTACAAGTTGCTTATGATAATTTTTATGTTATTACATCTTATGCTTTTATTGGGCTAATTTTAGGAAGTCTTCCTATGGTTTTTAAACAAGCTGAAGTTTCAAAAATCAATCTTTATCATATTATTTGTCTAATTTTAAGTTTTGTTTTTAGTATTTATTTGATTGTATTGGAGAAAAATGCTGTTTCTTCACTTTCTACTTTTTCTAATTCATATCTTATTTTAGCAGGTTTTCTTATGTCTGCTGGGCTTGTTATTCCTGGAGTTAGTAAAACTGTTATTTTAATGATGCTGGGTGTTTATTCAAGCTACCTAGCTGCCATTTCTAGCTTAAATTTTTCTGTACTTATACCACTTGGTATTGGGCTTATTCTAGGCAGTGTTATTTTTATGTTTATTATTAATTTTCTTTTTTCTCGTTTTAAGTCCTATACTTATTTTTTAATTTTAGGGTTTGTATTTGGCTCTGTTTTAGTTATTTTCCCTGGTTTTACTTTTTCTTTTGAATATATCTTAGGCGTACTTCTTGCAGGGCTTTGCTTCTTTGTAACATATAAATTGGGGAAGTTGTAATTTGTGTCAATAGGGACGGGGCATTTTGACATTATTTTCTTTAATGTCAAAATGCCCCGTCCCCATTGACACAATTCTCCTTACATGTTTTGCAAACTCTCTATTCTTTCGTCTATGGCTTTTATCATTTCATTAAATTTTGCCTGTTTTTGTTTTTCTTCTTCAACTTTTTGCTTTGGGGCTTTTGCTACGAAGCCTGGATTTCCTAGCATTTTGTCTGTAATTTCCTTTTGAACTAGTATTTTTTCTTTTTCTTTTTCTAGTCTTAATGTTTCTTCTTCTATGTTTACTAAGTCTGTAAATGGTATAAATATTTCCATTTCTGATGTTACTACATTTACTGCGTTTTGTGGTATGTTTTCTTTATTTTCTTGAACGATTATTTCTTCAGCAAATCCTAGTTTTTTTATAAAGTCCTCTGATGCTTTTATGACTTCTTCATATTTTTTTGTTATGAATATTAATTTTGATTTTTTTGATGGATGTACATTCATTTTTGTTCTAACATTTCTAATTCCTGTAATTGCTTCTTTTATTTGTTCTATTTTTTCTTCTTCGGCCTTAAATCTAAGTTTTTCATCAAAGCTTGGATATTCAGAAATCATTATACTTTCATCATTATTATATAACTTACTATAAATTTTTTCTGTTACAAATGGCATAAATGGATGTAATAATTTTAATGAGTCACATAGTACTTTATTTAATGCATATTGTGCTGCTTTTCTACTTCGTGCTGAAGCTTCTTCTTTATTGTATAATCTAGTTTTTACTATTTCTATATACCAGTCACAAAATTCATTCCATATAAATCCTTGGATTTTATCTAGTGCAACTCCTAAGTCGTAATTGTCTATATTTTGAGTTACTTCTTTTGTTAATGTATTTAGTTTTGATAATATCCATAAATCTTCTACTTGTGCGTTTTCTGGAATTCCATTTTCGCCCATCATTATTTGATTTGGGTCATAATCTTCTAAATTCATTAATACAAATTTTGCTGCATTCCAAATTTTGTTTGCAAAATTTCCTGCTGCTTCTAGTTTTTCTGGCATAAATCTCATGTCGTTTCCTGCTGTTGTTCCAGATACTAAAGAAAATCTTAGGGCATCTGCTCCATATTTATCTATAATTTCTAGTGGATCAATTCCATTTCCTAAACTTTTAGACATTTTTCTGCCTTGGCTGTCTCTTATTATTCCATGTATAAATACATCTTTAAATGGTACTCCTCCTGTTTGCTCTAAACTAGAAAACATCATTCTTACAACCCAGAAGAATATTATGTCATACCCTGTAACTAGTGTATTAGTAGGGAAAAATGTTTTATAGTCTTCTGTTTCATTTGGCCAACCTAATGTTGAAAATGGCCATAATGCTGAGCTAAACCAAGTGTCTAATGTATCTGGATCTTGAGTTAATTGGTCGTGTCCACATTTTGAACATTTTTCTGGTTTTTTAACGTCTACTGTTATTTCGCCACATTTATCACAATAATATGCTGGTATTTGATGTCCCCACCAAATTTGTCTTGATATACACCAGTCTTGGATATTTTCTAACCAATTGAAATATGTTTTTTCAAATTTTTCTGGTACAAATCTTGTATCACCTTTTTTTACCGCTTCTATTGCTGGTTTTGCAAGCTCCTTCATTGCAACAAACCATTGGTCTGATATTTTTGGCTCAACTGTTGTTTTGCATCTATCATGTTTTGCAACATTATGTGTATAATCTTCTACTTTTACTAATGCACCCTGATTTTCTAATTCTTCAACTATTTTCTTTCTTGCTTCATATAAATCCATTCCTGCATAATCTGGATGTAGATTTCCCATTTTGAAGTTTTCATCAAATACTTGGATTATTTCTAAGTTATGTTTTAATCCTGCTTGATAGTCATTCATATCATGAGCTGGTGTAATTTTTACACATCCTGTTCCAAATTCTGTTTCTACAAATTCATCTGCTATAATTGGAATTTCTTTATTCATTATTGGCAAAATACAAGTTTTTCCGGGCTAAGTCTTTATATCTTTCATCGTCTGGATGTACTGCAACCGCTGTATCTCCAAGCATTGTTTCTGGTCTTGTTGTTGCAACTATTAAATATTTATCCTCTGTTCCAGTAATTTTATATCTAATATGCCATAGATGTGTTTTTTCTTCTACATATTCAACTTCTGCATCTGATATCGATGTATTACAACATGGGCACCAGTTTATCATTCTTTTACCCTTATAAATTAGACCTTTATCATATAGCTTTTTAAATACAGTTAAAACTGCTTCTGATAAACCTTCATCCATTGTAAATCTTGCTCTTGACCAGTCTGCTGAGCAACCTAATCTTTTTTGTTGTTTTACTATAGTTCCGCCATATTCATGTGTCCAATCCCATGCTTTCTCTAAGAATTTTTCTCTTCCTAAATCTTGCTTGTTTATTCCTTCTTCTTTTAATTTTTCTACTATTTTTACTTCTGTAGAAATTGCAGCATGGTCTGTTCCTGGAACCCATAAAGTGTTATACCCTTGCATTCTTTTATATCTAATTAGAATATCTTGTAATGTTCCATCTAATGCATGTCCCATGTGTAGTTTTCCTGTTACATTTGGGGGTGGCATCATTATGCAATAGCTCTCTCTTTGCTTGTTCATGTTTGGCTTAAAATAGTCTTTTTCCTCCCAATTTTTATAGATTTCTTCTTCAAATTCGTTTGGTGCATATGCGCCTTCTAAAGTATGATTACACTTTTCACACATAAAATTTCCTCCTTTATTTTTTTCTTGCAATCCGCCGCATCTCGTCGAGGTATCTAAAAAGCTCGCCCTATAATACAAGGGCGAGCTTTTTTCTCACGGTACCACCTTAATTTATATATAAATTTTATTTATATACATCTTTATATCTTTAACGCAGATTTACGAATAATTCTACTTTTATTTCAAATTATCAACTCCAAAGCTACCTTCAATTTCTCTTACTTTAAGAAGCTTTCAGCCAGCGACTTCTTTTCTCTTTTAAAAGCAGTTTTAAATTTACTCCTCTTTTTCACAGTTTTTAGTTTAAATATATTATCACTTTTTTCGTTTTTTGTCAAATTTTTTATAGCAATTGCTTAAAAATAGCATTAATTCCCAATTCCGCCTTCTAAATGATATAAATTTTTATACCCCATTTTTCTTAATATATCTATTGCATGTTTGCTTCTTACACCTACAGTACAGTATGCAATAATTATTGCATTTTTATCTTTTAATACCTTTGATGCTTTTCTATAAAGTTCATATGTTGGTATATTTATTGCCCCATTTAGGTGCTCTTCTTCATATTCTTGGTGGCTCCTTACATCTAGCAATATAACATTAGAATGATTTTTTAACATTTCCTTTACTTCTTCTTTTGTAAGATTTTCTTTTGATCTATATAATCTTTTTATCCAATTTCGCATAAAAATAAACCCCTAATATATTTTATTAGAAGTTTATTTGGATTGTTACTATTATTTATTTAACATTTTTAATACATTTCTTGTTATGGCTAAATTGTAAATGTATAATAAGAAGCTTCCCCAAACAAGTGCCATTCCAAAACTACTTATCTTTGTTAATGAGTTAAATGCAAAGATTACTGCAATTACATAAACTGGAATTGTTCTTAATGCAAAGTTTCCAATTGTTTTCCACTCTAATTGCTCTTTTTTCTTTAAATTATTTAGCATAGCATATACTAAAATATAATTTAAGATGACCGATATTATTATTCCGCCTATTCCTTCTACTGTAATTACTACGTTTGTATATCTAAGTACTAGTAAAAGCATGGCTATATATCCTATTTGTAAGAAAGTTGATATAAACCCTTTTGCTTTGAATTTTACAACTAATATTATGCATGCAATTAAAAGCAATACTGCTGGAATTAAAATTCCAATAAATAGCATATTTTGTGTGATAGCAGTCTCTACTGTTTCATCTGAATATTCATATTCTATTGGTAATACTCCATTATTTATTACTGTAGCTATATTACTTAATTCTTTTCCATATTCTGTTAAAGTTTCATTATCTGATGCCTCTGTAACTGGTATATATAATACTCCTGTAGACATTGTTTCTCCAAAATATGTTGAACTTAAAGTCATTCCATCTAATAATACACTTACATATTTTATAGTTTCTTCATCATGTTCGTCTTCTTCCTCTTCTTCGTCATGTACATGCTCTTCTGCAACATATATTTTACTTATTTCTTCTAGTTTTTTTGCACCTTCTTTATTGAAGTTTATTTGTAAATATATTGTAGTAGAAGTTCCAGTTTCATCACTTGCGCCATATACTACTTTTGCAGACTTTACATCACTATTATCTAATAAAATTTCCTCAGTATCTTTGTCTATTATAGTAAATTTACCTTGCTGGGTTAAATGTTCTATAACTTCTTCTACGTCATCGTTTTCTTGTAGTTTTATATTAATTTCTCCTGTTTCTTTATTAAGGGTTAAATTATATTCCCCTAGCCCTATTCCTTTTAGTCTATTTTTTAGTATTTTTTTAGCTAATTTATAATTTTCTTCAGTTAGGGCTTCATCTTTGTTTACTTTTACTGTCTCAATTCTATATCCATTTTCTTCTGAGTAATCTGTTTCGCCATCATCTTCCACTATATTTCCTTCTTGATCATATATTACTTCATTTTCTTCTGCACTAACTGTCATCTTTAATACTTTTGCATCTGTAAATTGCATTCCTAAATTGTATCCTTTTATTATATTTACTGCTCTAAAATCTTCTTTTTTATAAACTCCAAAAAATGATGCAAATATTATTATTGCAACAAATAGTAATATTGCTATAATTTCAATTCTTTTTAATGTTTTCACTTTTAATCCTCCTATAATAACCTTGTGTCATTTATTATTAATTCAAACCATATGTTTAAATATTTTGCTGCATATTTGCTCATTCTCGTTCTCTCCATAAAAATTTCAAAATAGTCAAGCACTGGGCAAATATTTGTATCTATAGTTAAGTTAAGCATAACTCTTCTGTTTTCTTTGTCTATGTCTAACTTTGTATTTGTTA
>JBJFFF010000154.1:0-6816 GCA_051891455.1 Clostridia bacterium
TATACCATATTTTCTCAAATTTGTCTAGTTTTTTCGTTCGACAAAATTCGGAGTTTTAATACAAAATCAATTAAAAGCATTAAATTTGCATTTTTAATTAATTTATGTTAATATATGTTTATGTGTCTTGACGGACATTTTATATGAGTTCCTTGTTTTGCTAACATAAGCCCCAGCAAGTATACTTGCTGGGGAATTTTATATTTGCGGGTAGGGGGTGGAACAAAATCCCCTTTTTTACAGCATATTTTTTGATTTTGTCAATAGGCAATTTTATACCTCTTTTTTCAAGTTGCCATTTGTGTAGTTTTGCCCTTCTAGTCTTTTGTTTTGTTTATGTGTTTCTATTATTTTGTTTATTTCTTCTATGCTTTCTTCTAGTATATCTATTCTTATACAGTTTACTTTTAGATTTTCCCACATTATAGATGTTATTTTTGAGTTGTATATTGTAGTATTACAGTTTATTCTATTTGTATATATTGGGAATTCAAAGTTCATTCTGTCTTTTAATACATATTTTCCTTTTGTGCACATACCATTACAATTTCTAAATGTTCCTATGGTGCAATATTCTGATGTCATTAGTGGAGTTCTACCATATACTATTAATTCTTTATATAAATTTGTTTTTATTTTTTTTATTTCTTCTTCATTTAGCTCTGGTGATATTGTAATAGTGCTAAATTTTAAGTTTTCTAATTCTTTTGCAGTTCTGTTGTTAAAAACATTTAAAGTGTAATTTGCAATCATTTCCAAATTATATTTTTTTAATTTTTCTATTTGAGATAAGTTTGATACTACAAATCCTTTTATATTGTAGTTCTTAACTAAATCTTCTACTTTTTTATAAATTATATTTTTATGCTCATCTCTAATGATATTTGGCATGTATAAATATGTATTAGCTACACTTGTAATTTCTTTTATTTTTTCTTCATTCCTTGTTAAAATTATTTCCGATATTGGTAAATAAATTCTATCAATATTAGTTAAGTTTTTATAATTATAATCTTCTTTTATTAAATTTAATAAAAGTGCTACTTTTGTTTTTTCTTGTTTTTCTTCAACTTCAAGTTCTTCTATATTTATTTCTTTTGGCTCTCTACCTATTAAAGTTCCTAACTTTTCTTCTAGACTTTCTATTGCTTTTCTTCTTAATTCATTTATTTCTTTTATTGGAACATATGCATTTTGTTCTAAGTTGATTAGCATATTATCTATTTCAAATATTGTTCCACCAGTTTTTCTTATTTGTTCTTTTATTCTTTCTACATCTGTTCCTAGTTTTTGTGCCGCCTCTACAATGTTTCCTGTTACATGGGCGCTTTTTCTTGTTTTCATGTCTATTATTCCAAATTTTATAGGTTTTCCAATTTCTATATCTACTTTAACAAAAACTTTTCTTTTTATATTTTCCTTAGAGCTAATTTGCTTTACTTGGTTTTCTAATTTTAAACTTACTATTTTATATACAAAATCACCTACATTTATTTTGCCTTTTATTCTGCCAATTGTTACAATTTCATTTGGTTTGGCAGATTTTATATTATTGTTATTTTTCATAAGTTCAGAGGTTTTACATGAGCTTTCGTTTATTCTTATGCTATCTCCTAAATCTATTTCTTCTTCTAGTTTTATTTTAATATAACCTCTGTTTGGGTTATATGACATAACTTTTCCTAAGAAAACACCCATGTGATTTGGTCTTTTTGTGTACATCATATTTTTGCCAAGTTTTCCTTTTATATAGCCTGTACTAAATCCTCCTCTATTAAATACTTGCATTAATTTTTTTCTATCTTCTTCATCTACTTTATATTCACTTTCGCTAAGGGCTAAATCAATATACTTTCTATAAATAGATGTAACTACTCCAACATATTCTGGTGTTTTCATTCTTCCTTCAATTTTAAAAGACATTGCACCACTTTTGATTAATTCTGGAATTATATCTAATGTGCAAACATCTTTAGAACTTAGTAGATATCCTTTATCTACTGTTTTATTTTCTTCCTTATTTATTAACTCATAAGGTAGTCTACATGTTCCTGCACATTTTCCTCTATTTCCGCTTCTTTGCCCAATAATACTACTCATTAGGCATTGTCCAGAATAAGAAATACATAATGCTCCATGAATAAACATTTCTAAATCCATTCCGAGTTTCATCATATATCTCTTTAATTTCATTTAGGTTTAATTCTCTAGATAGCACTACTCTTTTAAATCCAAGTTCTTTTAATTTTTTAACGCCTTCTACATTATGAACAGTCATTTGAGTACTTGCATGAATTTCTAAATCTGGGAAGTTTTTTATAGCAAATTTTGCAAGTCCTAAATCTTGCATAATTATTGCATCTATTCCAGTTTCATATGCATATTTTATAAGCTCAGCTGATTCTTCAAATTCGTCATTTTTTATCAATGTATTTAGTGTTAAATATGTTTTTACATTTCTTAGTTTTGCATATTCAATTGCTCTTTTTAGTTCTTCTTTTGAAAAGTTTGTGCCATTTACTCTTGCATTAAATTTATTTGCTCCAAAATACACGGCATCTGCTCCATTTTGAACTGCTGCAATTAAACATTCAAAATCTCCTACTGGAGATAATAATTCTACCTTTTTTTCCATAAAAATTCCCCATTTTTTATTTTACAAATAATGTAACCATATATGTAACATATAAAAGAACATAAAGAATTCCATTTCTTCTAGTCATTTTATTTTTAGGTGGTATTACTGGAAATAGTGCTAATATGGCTGTTCCTAAAATTACAAATATCATATCTATATTATAGCTTAGATTATATACTATTGGCTTAATTAAGGCTGATACCCCTATTATTAGTAACATATTAAATATATTTGAACCTAATATATTTCCAATTGCAATATCGCTTTTCCCTTTTATCGCAGCAGAAACACTTGTAACTAGTTCTGGTAAACTTGTTCCAATTGCAAGTATTGTAACACTTATTATTTTTTCGCTTAAGTTAAAAAAGTTTGCAACATTAACAGCATTATCAACTGTAAAGTCTCCTCCAAGTTTTAATAAAACCATTCCCAAAATAATGTATACTATATTTTTGATTATTGAGCCTGTTTCTTTTTCTTCTACTACATCTTCGTCATCCTCTTTGTCGAATTTTTCCCCTTTGAATGCCATTACTATTGTGTAAATAATAAATCCTATAAATAATGCTAATAAAATTATTGCTTCAAATCTTGTTACATTTTGCCCAAAGTTACATATCATCATGAAAATAATTGTTATAGCTAAGCACATTGGTATTTCTATTAATCTAGTTTCTCTTTTAAATGAAACAGATCTAATGATTGTTGACATACCTAATATTAAAAGAAGGTTTGCAATATTACTGCCTATTACATTTCCTATTGCCATATCTGAATGACCACCAGTTGCTGATTTTATGCTAACAAATAGTTCTGGAAGTGATGTTCCAATTGATACAATTGTTAGTCCTATTACAATTTCTGGTATATGAAATTTTTTTGCAATACCACTTGCTCCTTCTACCAATAAATCTGCCCCTTTAATTAATAAAATAAATCCTAGTACTATTAGTACAACCCATATTACCATATTTTTTCTCCTTTACTTTTAATCCTTTTTACCCTTAATTTTAATATTATACATTATCATCTCAAATACAACAAGCATTTTTGTAACATTTTTTCACTAATTTAATATTCTATTAATAGAAAGGAAGTTAATAATATGAATAATTCAAACCCAATTTTATACACCATTAGACCTGGTGATACATTATATAATTTGGCCATAATTTATGGCACAACTGTGCAAGAAATTATTAATACCAATTTAGCTTTAGACCCATATAATCTTAGAGTTGGTCAGCAAATTTACATCTACCCTCATTCTAATAATCCTTATGATTATTGGTTAAGTATTAATCAAGTAAATTTAATGCAAAATATGGATTTAGCATGGCTTGAGCATGTTTTCTGGACACGTTTATTTTTAATTAGTGTTGCAGGAAGTCTAGGTGATTTAGAAGCTACAAAAGCTCGTTTATTAGAAAACCCTAGAACTATTGCTAATGTTTTTAGAAAGTATTATGGAAATAATATTGCAAATAAAATTGAAGAATTAATAAGAGAGCATTTAGTAATTGGTGGAGATTTAATTGTTGCTCTAAAAAACGGAAATCAAAGTTTGGCTCAAGAATTAAATACTAAATGGTATAAAAATGCTGACGATATGGCAGAAGCATTTAGCAAAATTAATCCATTTTACCCAAAAGAAGAAGTAAGAAACATGTTATATGACCATTTAAAACTTACTACTAATGAAGTTTCTGCTCGTTTGAAAAATGATTATGCTGCCGATATTAGAGCTTATGATATGGTTCAAAAAGAAGTTTTAAAAATGTCAGAATTTTTTGTAAATGGAATTGTAAAACAATTTCCTAATTTATTTTAATTTGTGGGCGAACTTAAGTATCGCCCATTTTTATTGCTACTTTTCTTAAGTTACCTATTTTATTAAATTTACATATTATAATTTTAGGAGGTGTAATGATGAATTACCAAAGTTATGATGAATACATGAGATGTTTAATGGGATATCCCAATATGCGTGCATCTATGTCACCACAAATGTCTCCATATTCAAGTATGGAAACATCTGCAGATGATTTAGAAAGAATGTACCCTGAGGTTTATAGAGTTGTTTATCCTATGGTTTGTTTTGCTTGCGACAATGTTAGAATGCCTGTAACTGAAGAAATGGTTGATATGATGACAGATGATATTTATGATAGAGTTGAAGCTGATGGAAGAATAAATGTTGAGGTTTCAGTTGAGGTTAGAAACAATGAATCAAATAGTGAAGAAACTAGACAAAGAAGACCACGCCGTCGTAATAGATTTTTAAGGGACTTAATTAGAATATTGCTTTTAAGAGAATTAATACGTAGACGTCCAAGATTTCCAATGAGACCTTTTTAGAAATTAAATTTTTTGGTGCATATGGTAGGGCTCATCGAGCTACTCTTAAGAATACTGGGGAAAAATCACTCTACCACTATTGCACCATTTCCGATTATCTACTGCAAATACATTTTAGCATACATTTAGTGCTTTTGTTTTCTATGTTTTTCTAAATTATTTATTTATATCTTTCCCCATATTATTTAACTCATATCTCAAATACGCATATATGAATCCGTTTAAGTCCCCATCCATTACTGCTTGCACGTTTCCTACTTCATAACCTGTTCTATGATCTTTTACAAGAGTATATGGGCAAAATACATAAGAACGAATTTGACTTCCCCAAGCTATATCCATTTGAGTTCCTTTTAAATCTTCTATTTTGTCCTTTTTTTCTTTTTCTTTTAATTCGAAAAGCTTAGACTTAAGCATTTTCATTGCTGTTTCTCTGTTTTGAATTTGAGAACGCTCAGATTGGCAAGCTACTACGATATTTGTAGGGATATGAGTTATTCTAACAGCAGAAGAGGTCTTGTTTATGTGTTGTCCTCCTGCTCCAGATGCTCTATATGTATCAATTCTTAAATCATCTGGATTTATTTCTATTTCAACATCTTCAGTTATTTCTGGTAGAACTTCTAAAGATACAAATGATGTATGCCTTCTTCCACCAGCGTCAAAAGGCGATATTCTAACTAACCTATGCACACCCATTTCAGATTTTAAATATCCATAAGCATTTGTTCCAGAAATTAAAAATGTAACACTTTTTAAACCTGCTTCATCGCCTTCTAAGTAGTCTAATTCTTTTAAATCAAATCCATTACTTGCTGCCCATTTTGAATACATTCTGTATAGCATTTCTGCCCAGTCTTGAGACTCTGTTCCTCCTGCACCTGGATGAAGAGTTAAAATTGCATTATTTTTGTCATATTTGCCGCAAAATAAAGTTTCAACTTCTAAGCTTTCAACCTCATTTTCTAATTTTATAGTATCCTTTAATAAATCTTTTACCAATTCAGCATCTTCTTCCAAAGTTAATAATTCGTTTAAGTCTAATAAATTTTGAAGATTCTCTTTTATTTTATTGTATTTATTTACTTTATTTTGGACTGATTTTAATTCCGATAAAACGGCTGTAGATTTTTTAATGTCATCCCAAAAACCGGATTTATTTGTTTCTTCTTGCAAACTTACTAATTTATTTTCTAAAGTAGCAATGTCAAAGTGAATCACCTACACTTTTCACTTTTTCTCCAAGAGCAATTAAAACACGCTTATTTTCTTCTAACTCTATCATAATCATATCTCCTCTAAATTTATATTAACATTTATAACATAATAAAACATTTTTATTACATTTGTCAATAATAATATCAGCCATTTCGTATATTTTATAGTTCAGTTTGACGCATAATATATTTATTTTTTCATTGACAATTTAATATAAAATTGGTATAGTTTTGTAGAAGGAGAAAACATATATGAGTTCACATGCTAAGGAAAAAGGAAATCATTTTTTAAAAAAGAAAAATGTCAAAATAAGAATACTAACGGCTATAATTGTAATTTTAACAATTATTTGTGCAATTTGTTTTATTAATAAATTACGAAAAAATACGGAGACTTTTTCTCCAATTGAATCTGATAATAATACAAATTATGTAAAGAATATTGATTTTATAGAAATACCTGTATCTTCAGATGAGATTGTTAATGAAGATGAAACTAATGAAGTTACTAACACTGGAAACAGTACAAACAATAGTAGTACAAATACTTCTACAAATGATAAAACTGTAAGTACTTCTACATATTATATAAAAGTAAATTAT
>JBJFFF010000155.1:0-6756 GCA_051891455.1 Clostridia bacterium
CAAGAAAGTCATCAATAACAGCAACAGATGCAAACATAGAAAGTGCAACTACAATAAATATTAATAGAGCAGTAAGCTCTTTTACACACACAATAACATATACATTTGGAAGTTTATCTGGAACAATAGCAACAAAAACCTCTTTAACAAGTGTAGGTTTTACTATTCCATCAACTTTTTATGCCCAAATACCTAATGCAAAAACAGGAATTGTAACATTAACTTGCACAACCTATAATGGAAATACAAGTTTGGGGAGTTCAACGACAAATTTTACAGTGACCGCAATTGCTGAAAAATGCAGACCTACAGTCTCGGCGACAATTAAAGATGTAAATGCAACAACGATAGCTCTAAGTGGAAATAGTTCAAAACTTATTAAATATAAATCCACAGCAAGAATTACACCTGTGGCTACTGCAAAAAATAGTGCAACAATTAAAAGTATAGTTATTAAAGCTTTTTCAACAAATTATACTGTGAGTGGAAGCTATATAGATTTTGCAAATGTAGTAAGTGAGACTTTTGAAATAATTGCAACTGATAGTAGAGGATATACAAATACAGAATACATATTAAATCCAACAATAATACAATATATTGCGTTATCTGTTACAGCAAAATTTGAAAGACTTTCTGCAACAAGTAATCAAGTTAAAGTTGCTTATAATGGCAATTTCTTTAATGGTAATTTTGGCACAAAAAACAATAGTTTAACTGTTTCATGGTCTTGGAAATTAAGAGGTGCTTCTAATTGGACAAATGGTGGTTCATTAACACCAACAATTTCTTCAAATACTTTTTCTGGAAGTATAACATTAAATACAACACAAGAATTTGACTATCAAAAAGATTATGATTTTATTTTATCTGTAGCTGATGTTTTATCTGAAAATAGTTCACAAAATCCTGTGTTAATGGGAACGCCCTACTATGACTATGGAAAAGATTCTAGTGGAAAGAATTATTTTAATGTCAATGGAGATTTGTATTCCCAAAATAAAAAAATATTTGATTTGCTTTATCCAGTTGGTTCAGTCTATATGAGTACAAGTTCGACAAATCCTGCTACATTGTTTGGTGGGACTTGGACACAAATATCTGGTAGATTTCTTTATTGCACAACTACAAGTAAAACTACAGGAGGAGAAAGTACACACACTCACACAACAGGGAATTGTACTTTAACAATAAATCAAATTCCAAGTCACACGCACAGTTTTACAGCAATTCAAAGGGATACGACAGCTACAACATTAGCAACAGGGTCTTATGGTTATGTATCTAAATCAACAAATACAGGATATACAGGTGGGGGTGCAGCTCATAATCATGGTGCAACAGGAAGCTCTAGTAATTTACCACCATGGTTTAGTGTGTATTGTTGGTATAGGACTGCGTAGGGAGGTGTGAAAATTGGATTCACATGTAGAGGAATTAATTGAATTTAAAGAACGATGCAAATCTAATACGAAAAGAATCGACGAATTAGAGCAAGAAGTAAAGGAAAATAGAGAATTAACAATTGCAGTAAGAGAAATTGCAACAGAAATGAAACATTTAAGAGAGGAACAGGCAAACATGAACGATAGGCTAAAAATTATAGAGGATAAGCCATCAAAAAACTGGGAAAAGATTATTACAACAATAATAGGAACAGTAGTAGGTGCTTTGGTAGGGGCAGTAATAGGCTTAATTTTAAAATAGAAGGGATGTATTTTTATGAAAGAAAAACTAGCAAAATTAATTAATGTAAAAAGTATAATAACAATAATTTTAACTATAGTGGTAGCATATAAAGCAATAATTAATCAAATGAATATAGAGCAAATTTATTTGATGATAGTCGCTTTTTATTTTGGAACTCAAATAGAAAAAAGAAATAAGGAGGAATAGTAATATGAGTAAATATGCAAGTGAAGTTGTAAGACAAGCTCAGGCTTGGATAGGAAAAAAAGAAAGTGATGGTTCTCATAAAGAAATAATAGATGTATATAATTCTCATAAGCCACTTGCAAGAGGATATGCTGTAAAATACACAGATGCGTGGTGTTCAACTTTTGTTTCAGCTGTTGCAATAAAATTGGGCTATACAGATATTATTCCTACAGAATGCGGTTGCGAAAAACATATTCAGCTATTTAAAAACATTGGGTCTTGGATAGAAAATGAAAATAGAACACCAAAAGCAGGAGATATAATTTTTTATGATTGGGAAGATAATGGTTCTGGAGATAATAGAGGTCATTCAGACCACATTGGTATTGTTGAAAAAGTTTCTAATTCAACTATTACTGTAATTGAAGGAAATATAAATAATGCTGTAGGTAGAAGAACATTAAAAGTAAATGGAAAATACATAAGAGGGTATGCAACACCTAAATATAATGAAGAAAATCAACAAAATATAACAGAAACAAAAGGGGATGAGTTTAATATGGCAAAAATATATAAAAATGGAAGCACAATAGAAAATGTATATGCAGATACAGGTCTAACTGTAAAAATAGGAAGTTTAAATACATATGAACAATGCGAATGTTTAGATATCGTAAATGGTAGATACCTAGTAAAATATAAAGTAGATGGAACAAATAACTATAAATGTGGTTTTGTTAAATATTCTGGTGGAATAAGTTTATAAAAGATAAAATAGGAATGAGATTAATCATTCCTATTGATTTTATACGTTACTTGAATTTGTTACTTTTTTTCTATTGTTATAGTTATATTATGTTTGTTGGCGATATCCAATAAAGTATTTATATTGTAGCATCTTCTTCCTGCTTCATAATCTTGTATTCCTCTTAAACTTCTATTTATTGATTTTCCAAAATCTTTTTGAGTTAATTCTGTCCATTCTCTTATTATTTTTATTATATCTTTTGGCTCATAATCATTTGCAACTATTTTCATAAATATACACCCCTATAATCTTTAATTTATTGTTGACAAGTATATCAAAATGCGTGTATAATTTTACCAATAACCACGCAGATTGCGTGCAAGAGCATTTTAGAATGTTTTTATATGCAGTAACATAATAAAACATTCTTTATATGAAGTATTTAATATAAAAGAAGGAGATTATATAATGTATTCAAAGAGTGTTGGTGAAAGATTAAGAAAATTATTACAAATAAAAAATATAAAAAGAAGTTATTTAGCAAAAAAAGTAGGTATTAGTTATAATTCTCTTACTAATAAATTAAATGGAAAAAGTGAATTTTCTGCAATTGAAGTATCAAGAATTAAAGATACTTTAAATCTTGATGTTAAATTAAGTTATGATATATTTCTTAAACCCAATTATGAAGATAGGAATAATTAATCATTTATAGGAAATTTAAATATAAAGCACCAGAAAAAAAGGAGAAAGGTCATATGATAAAGAAAGAAACTGTTATAGATATACTAAGACGAATTGATGTATTATTAGGTCATGATGCTCAATTTGAGGCCAGAGAATATATAGAAACAGAAGTAGAGAATTTAAAAGGCATTACACCAATAAAATGTAAAAAGAAACAAAAGAAATATAAATTCTATAATTGTAATGAATGTAGAAATATAAATTGTCCAGATAATAGACAGAATTTATCTAATGATGAACGGATTAACAAAGAAAGTGTAAAATAAAATTATTATATATTACAGAATTAGACAAACTTCGACAATCTATCTATGCTATAATAAACAAATCTATAGTAAGATTTATATATGGGGGCTACTATAGATAAATAGATTAGGTAGGGCAAAGAACTAATCTAGAAAAAAGAGACTAGCTGTGAGTGGCTAGTCTACATGACTTTTAAAGAAATATTAATTATTTTTCATTTTAATATTAATTATTAAATCAATAATTTGAGATACTTCTAAACTTTCTTTGCTGTGTAATCCAAATTGGTTAATTTTACGATAGAGTTTTTTTTTAGTTTTTTTATATCTAAATCAGAATAAAATAAATCATCAATTTTTACATTTAAAGCATAAGCTATTTTGTTCATGATTTTTAAACTAGGATTATCCTTTTTATTATTTTCTAATTGAGTTAAATATGATTGGCAAATACCTGTTAATGTACTTAATTCAGAGATTGTCATATTCTTGCAATTTCTAATTTCTTTTATTCTAAATATAAACATATTATTACCTCATAGTTAAATTATATATATATTAAGAAAAAACTTTATATTGCTACTAGCAATATAATAAACATGTAAAACAACTGAATGCCAAGAGTTTTAGGGTTGTCGAATTGTGTCGAATAATGAAGTAATATGAAGCTTGTCGAACGATTTTTGTTGACAATACATAAAAATAGCAATAAAATTATGTTAACAAAGAAAGGGAGAATATGGAAAAAATTATAGAAGAATTAAATAAAAAATATGGAATAAGTAAAAATATAATTAATTTAATGTTACAAGATACTATGGCTAAGGGATATAATTTAGAAGAGTCACAGAAAATATTATATAATTTTTTAGATGAAAGATACTTGAGAAATAAAAAATAGAGTGGTATAATTAATTGGAAATTACATAAGAATAATTGGTTTTAAAATTAATGCAATAAGTAATGCAATAGCTAATGCAATAGCAAAAATATTTTCAAATATTGAAAAATAGTATAAAATAGAAAATGCTTATTTTTAGGTAATTTTAGCTATTTGGAAATATGCTGAAATGCGCATGAATAGGCGATTAGAGACCTTAGGAACCAGTGTCAACGACGTGGGGGTTCAAGTCCCTTCATCCGCACCAAGTAAGGTTTTCTAGTTTTTCAAAAAATCGAAATATTAGAAAACTTTATTTTTTTACAAAATTGATAAATAAAAGTATAAAACAAAAACACCAGATTTGAATAAATCTGGCGTTTTGTCCTTTGGGTAATTACTTGGTACCTTTATCAAAGGAAATCCATACCTGAAAACCACCCTTGGGATAAGGGATAATCTTATCTACACTAAGATTTGACTTGCGGGCGTACCAGCTTTCTACTATTTGCCGTGCTTCTTCCTTTGTGGAAGCCTTCACAACAAAGTTTAAAGTTCTCCGCATCATACGCTAAAACCCCTTTCAAAATGTTATATTACAAAAGTAATATATAAAATATTATAATATAAAAATTAACATAATGTCAAGAAAAAAAGAGATGCTGGTAAAAATAAAGAAAATATGATATATTATTACCAAAGTTTAGGAGGGAAAATATATGGCTACAAATTGGACTGGAAAACAAAAACAAGCAATTTATGAAAAAGGAAGTAATTTATTAGTTGCAGCAGCTGCTGGAAGCGGAAAAACAGCAGTACTAGTAGAAAGAATTATAAACAAAATAACAAACGAAAATATAGACATAGATAAGCTATTAGTGGTAACTTTTACAAATGCAGCAGCAACAGAAATGAGAGAGCGTATATTAGAAGCCATATATAAAAAAATAGAAGAAGAACCAGAAAACACTAACTTGCAAAGGCAAATTCTACTATTAAATAAAGCAAGTATTTCTACAATACATGCATTTTGTTTAGATGTTATAAAAAATAATTTTTACCAAACAGATATATCTCCTAATTTTAGGCTAGCAAATACTCCAGAGATTGAACTTTTAAAAATGGAGGTAATAGAAGAAATATTTGATGAACTTTATGAAGAAAAAAACGAAGAATTTATAAATTTAGTTAACATTTATGGTGGGTATAGAGATGATGAGAGTTTAAAAGAAGTAATTTTAAAGATATATAGATTTATACAAAGTACACCTTTCCCAGAAGAATGGCTAGAGGAACAGGTAGAAAAATTTAATTTAAAAGATACAGAAGATTTTGCAAAAACAAGTTGGGGAAGTTTATTAATAGAAAATCTAAAAGAAGAAACAAGAAGTTCTATAAACAAACTAAAAAATCTTAGTATAAAATTAAAAAGAGAAAATGACTTAGAAAAATTTTATCTATGTATATTAGATGATATACAAAACCTTGAAGAAATATTGGCTTTAAATACTTGGGATAACATTTTTGAAAAAATAAGTAATTTAAAATTTAAAACATGGCCAAAAGATATGAAGGCTGTTTCAGAGCAAAAAGATAAAGCAAAAGAAGCAAGAGACGCAATAAAGAAGAACATAAATAAATACAAAGAAAAAATCTTTATTTATGATTCTAAGCAAGCAAATTCAGATATTTATGAAATGTATGGAATATTAGTTGCTATAAAAAATGTAATATATAAATTTATGCAAAAGTATAAAAATGCTAAAAAAGAGAAAAACATTATAGACTTTAACGATATAGAACATTATGCACTAAATATTTTAGTAAAAAAAGATGAAGAAGGAAATTATATTGGAACAGAAGTGGCAAAAAAATATCAAGAAAAATTTGAAGAAATAGCAATTGACGAATACCAAGATAGTAACCTTGTTCAAGAATACATTTTAACTACTGTATCAAGAGGAAATAACATTTTTATGGTAGGGGATGTAAAACAAAGTATATATAAATTTAGACAAGCAAGACCAGAACTTTTTTTGGATAAATATAGAAATTATGGAGAGCAAAGTAACCTAGGAAGAAAAATCCAGTTATTTGAGAATTTTAGAAGCAGAAAAAATATATTAGATATTACAAATTTGGTATTTGAAGATATTATGAGTAAGGAACTTGGAGATATAGAATACGACGATGCATGTCCTGAAACACCTGGGACATGGCGTCCACCGCGTCATCCAGCTCGCCGCTGGTCTGGGCAA
>JBJFFF010000156.1:0-6708 GCA_051891455.1 Clostridia bacterium
CTTTTAGAAGTAATATTTCCCGTTATTCCAATATTTTTTATACTTTGAGCAATTGCTCCTCCGTAAGTCGTATTAATCATAAATCCTGCTTTTCCATCTCTATTAATATAGATATTTTGTATTTCATTCCATTGTCCATCGAAATATCCTTGAAAATTATTTATTGGTTCAAATCCCACACAAATATCATCTTTTCTAGTTAATTCTGTTCTTATATCTTCTACTATTCCATCTGTATTTAAGTCTCCATATTTGGTTGTTGTATAATCGTTATATGAAAATATTGAATTAAAGTCTAATGTTCTTGTTAATATTACATACTTATCACTAAATGTACTTGAGGCTAGTCCTAATTCACTATTTCCTCCATTGGACATTATCGAAAATGCTACTAAGTCTTCTATACAGCTTATTTGATATGGATTGTTTTCGCTTCCATTGCATGTTCCACCTTTTGTTATATCTCCAGCATATTCGTCCTTTATTAGTTCTTTAGGTCCTTCTACGTTTCCTTTGCTATCTATCTCATAATACCTTGCCATTCTCCATTGCTGTTGCTGTATTTTCTTCTGTAATGCTATTTATTGCTTTTTGCATTTCTTCTGTTATTCTTCCTGTTTTACTTGTGCTTTCTGCTAAGATACTTGCTTTTTGCACTGTTTCTTTTTCACTTGCTATTTCTGTATTATCTTTTGCTTTTCCTGCATAGCCAAATAAGCCTCCATTTATTGCTACGGTTACTGTTATGCTTGCTAGTATTAGTATTAGAATTATTGTTATGATTAAGGCTATTAAGGTTATTCCCTTGTTTGAAGTGTGATGTGTGAAGTGTGATGTGTGATTTAAATTTTGTTTTAACATTTTTAATTCCTCCATTTATTTTATTTTTTATTGGGTCTTGCAATCGTTCGAATTAATGTGTGCAGTAGCCAAACGCAGAGGCTTTATATATTTCAAAAGCGAATTTCCTCGTGGGACCGCTTCTAATTAAATTCAAACACACAAAAAGACCCTATGCTATATTCGTAGATATAAAAATCTATCCCCATAGCGCGGGTCTTTATTCTTCAAATTTATTCTATTTAATGCAACACTAAAACAAGCTATTACTTTATTTAAAAGTGTAGCTCTCTCTCTCTCTCTCTCTCTCTCTCTACAGTCTCTAAGGTTTTATCATTTTGCATTATTCCCCCTCCTCTTTGGTTTATTTGGGCACCTGTGGGCAGGTGCCCCTACGTTTCTAGGGTTATTCGTTGTAGTGTGGGCGGACACAGGACCCGCCCCTACAGATTTTGCAATTATTTAAATTGCCATACACATATTGGTTTTATTTTATACTATAATTTTTGTTTTTGCAATAGGCATTTTTATCCTTTTTGTATGTAATATTTTTCAAACTTCTCATTTCATTTATACGTTTTATTACTTGCTCTGGTGCTGGTCCACCTTCTACATTTCTATTCATAAGGCAACTATTTAAATCAATGCTAACATATATATCTTCTGAAAAATTTTCATTCATTTTTTTATATTCATCTATTGTTAAAGTTTCCAAATCTTTATTATTCTCTATACAATAAGCTACAATATTACCTGTTATTTTATAAGCTTCTCTAAATGGAACTCCTTTCTTAACAAGATAGTCAGCACAATCTGTTGCATTAATAAATCCTTTTAATGCTGCTTTTTTCATATTATCTTCGTTTACATTAAAAGTTTGTATCATAGGAATTAAAGTTTGTAAACAAATTTTTACAGTATCAATACTACCAAATATTGCTTCCTTATCTTCTTGCATATCTTTATTATAAGCAAGTGGCAATCCTTTCATCATAGTAAGAAGCGTCAATAAATTTCCATATACTCTTCCAGTTTTTCCTCTTATTAATTCAGTAATATCTGGATTTTTCTTTTGTGGCATTATTGAAGAACCTGTTGAAAAGGCATCATCTAATTCAATAAACTTAAATTCCCACGAGCACCATAAAATAATTTCCTCACTAAATCTTGATAAATGCATCATAATAATAGAAATATCAGATGCAAGTTCTATAACAAAATCTCTATCAGATACACCATCCAAACTATTTTTAGTAATATCATCAAATTCTAAAATTTCCGCTACATATTTTCTATCAATATTGTGTGTAGTTCCTGCTAATGCACAACTTCCCAATGGCATTATATTTGTTCTTCGAAATGTATCATTTAATCTGTCTATATCTCTTAAAATCATTTCAGCATATGCCATTAAATGATGTGCAAATGTAATTGGTTGCGCCCTTTGAAGATGTGTATAACCAGGCATAACAGTTTCTACATTTTTTTCTGCCTTATCTAGAATTGTTTCTAATAATTCTTTTAATATTTTTTTTATTTCAAGAATTTCATCTCTTAAATATAATCTTATATCCAAAGCCACTTGATCATTTCTACTTCTTGCTGTATGGAGTTTTTTACCTATACTACCCAATCTTTTTGTTAATTCGCTTTCTATGAACATGTGTATATCTTCTGCCTTATAATCAATTTTCAGTATTTCATTTTCAATTTCATCAGAAATTTTTATTAATTCGTCTATTATAGCTTTTGACTCATCATCTGTTATAATTTTTTGCTTTGCTAGCATTTTTGAATGAGCAATGCTTCCTATTATATCATGTTTAAACATTCTACTATCAGAATAAATTGATGAATTAAAAGTATTCGTCCTCGAATCTAATTCTTTTTTAAATCTTCCTTCCCATAATACCATTTTTATCTCTCCTATTTTTTTAATTTATCATTTTAGCTCTAACTTTTGTTGGTAAACTATATAAATTAATAAATCCTTGTGAATCTTCTTGATTATAATCATCATCTTCTCCAAAAGAAGCGGTTTGTTCTGAATATAACGAATATGGGCTACTTATTCCTGCATTGATAATATTGCCTTTATATAATTTTAGTTTTACAGTTCCAGTTACCGTTTCTTGAGTTTTGTCAACGAAGGCAGATAGTGCTTCTCTTAATGGTGTAAACCATTGTGCATTATAAAGCAATTCTCCAAATTTATCTGAAACCCCTCTTTTATAATGTGCTGTTTCTTTATCTAAGCATATTGTTTCCAAAAATTCATGTGCTTTATAAATTATTGTACCACCTGGGGTCTCATAAACCCCTCTTGATTTCATTCCAACAAGTCTATTTTCAACCATATCAATTATACCAATACCATTTTTTCCACCTATATCGTTTAGTTTTAAAATTAAATCTAATACTGACATTTTTTCTCCATTTAAAGAAACTGGTATTCCTTTTTCAAATTCTATTGTAATACATTCTTCTTTATCTGGAGCTTTTTGAGGTGTTACACCCATTTCAAGTATTTTGTCATAGTTTGGCTCATTTGCTGGATTTTCTAAATCTAATCCTTCATGAGATAAATGCCATAAATTTTTATCTTTAGAATAGTTTGTTTCTCTATTAATTTTTAAAGGTATATTGTGTTTCTCAGCATAAATTATTTCTTCTTCTCTACTTTTTAATTCCCATGTTCTCCAAGGGGCAATTATATCCATATCTGGTGCAAATGCTTTTATTCCAAGTTCAAATCTTACTTGATCATTTCCTTTTCCTGTACATCCATGACAAATTGCATCAGCACCTTCTTTTTTTGCAATTTCCACAAGTTTTTGAGCTATTAATGGTCTAGAAAATGGTGTTCCTAATAAATAAACATTTTCATAAGTTGCTCCTGCTTTTATTGTTGGAACAATGTAATCATTAACTATTTCTTCTTTTAAATCTAAAATATATGCTTTTGAAGCACCAGTTTTTATTGCTTTTTCTTCAAGTCCTTCTAATTCAGAATCTCCCTGTCCTACGTTGCCAGCAACTGCAATTACTTCACACCCCTCATAGTTTTCCTTTAACCAAGATATCATTATTGACGTGTCTAATCCTCCTGAATAAGCTAATACGATTTTTTTATAATTTTTCATTTTTAATTCCTCCTAAATATTTTATTATGTTTCGTTTTTTATCATTTATTATTCATTTATACTTTTTACCTTCATGCATCTTCGTTTACTCCAGCCACTATAAAAGTACTGCTTGCAATTAGTTTTTTCTTTCATATTACACCTTTCCTTTCGCATATTTATTCTATACGTCAAAATCTACCCAACATACTTTATCTGTAATCGCTAAGACTCAAAAGGTAGATAATTCTTACAGTTAGTTTATACACCAAAAATAGCGCCTCTGGGAAGCTCCAGAGACGCTATTAATTAGCGTGGTACCACTCTAGTTGCTTATATATTTTTATATTATAAGCCACTCTTTCCTGTAACGTAGGATTTACGTATTGTCATACTTTTACTCTATTATTTCATTTCAAACAATCACTCCTGAGCTCTCTTCACGATATTATCCATTATTAGGCTTACACCAACCCTAACTCGCTTTAACTTCATAATATGTTACTCTCTCAATCATCATTTTATTTTATAACTATATTATATTATAGCATATAATAAATAATAAGTCAATATTTTTTTATCACCTACTGAATAATAATGTTTTTGTATTATTTTGTTTTTTTTAGTTGACTTTTGTCTTTGTTTCATATATTATTTTTTTATAAGAAACAAAAGAAGGGGGGATATTATAATGGTATCATCAGATTTTAGAAAGGATGCACGTGATAAATTATTTGGCAAATGGGGAAAAGTTGTACTAATTTCTTTAGCATATTTTGTTTTATTTTATGTTATTAGTTTACTAGAAAAACATACTTCAGGTTTTGCTAATACTGTTGTATCAATATTAACTTTGCTTATAGAAATACCTTTAGGTTTTGGCTTAGTTGTTTGTTTCGTAAAACTATTTAATGGCGAAAATGTAAAATGGTTTGACTTTTTCTCTTTTGGGTTTGATAATTTTGGCAAATCTTGGGGAATAGCTTTACGCACTGCATTAAAATTGCTTTTACCTATTATACTATTTGTTGTTTCAATTGCATTAATTGTAGCTGGTACTACACTATCTGCAGGCTCAGCTCTTTTTGCTGGAACAGTTAGTAGTAGTTCTATTGTTATGATAATTATTGGTTGTATTGTATATGTTATTTCTTTTATCTGGCTTATTGTAAAATCATATTATTATGAATTAACTTATATGATTGCAGCAGAAAATCCTGAAATGTCAAGTAAAGATGTTGTACTAAGAAGCAAAGAATTAATGCAAAATAATCGTTTAAAATTATTCTGCTTAGAATTTTCTTTTATTGGATGGGCAATACTTGCTGTACTTTCTTTAGGAATTGGCATGTTATGGCTTGCTCC
Organism: Clostridia bacterium; assembly: GCA_051891455.1. Lineage (GTDB taxonomy): Bacteria > Bacillota > Clostridia > TANB77 > CAG-508 > UMGS1933. The sequence goes on from JBJFFF010000156.1 coordinate 5,328, forward strand.
ATATATGCAGTTTGCTAAAATAAGCTTTTATAAAAATTTAATTAAAGAATAGATAAAAAAGAAACGCTTAGGATTTTCCTAAGCGTTTTTCTATTTGCTTGTAAATGGTAATACTGCTATATGTCTTGCTCTTTTTACAGCTTGTGTTATATCTCTTTGATGTTTAGCACATGCTCCTGTTGCTCTTCTTGGTAGTATTTTACCTTTTTCATTTACAAATTTTTTCATTTGATCTCCGTTTTTGTAGTCTAAAACGTAGTCTTTATTAGCACACATTACACATACTTTTTTTCTCATTTTTCTAAATTTTGGATTAAAGTCTTCATCTCCATTGTTTCTTCTTCTATTATTATTTTTATTATTTTGTTTTTTGTCTGCCATTACTCTTTCCCCCTTTCAAATTGTATTTAACAATGTATTTTTCCTAGAATGGTAAGTCGTCATCTGCAGATACTGAAAATTCTGAATTTTCTGATACACTGTTTCCAAATGTATTTGCGAAACTTGAGCCAGCATCTCCATCTCTTTTACTATCAGCAAAATATGCTTCTTCTGCAACTACTTCTGTTATGTAGTGTCTTTGTTTATTTTCGTCTTCCCAATTTCTAGTTTGGATTCTCCCTATTATTCCAACTTGTTGCCCTTTTTTGAAATATTTACTACAAAATTCTCCAGTTTTACTCCATGCAACAACATTTATAAAATCAGCTTGTCTTTCTTCTCCAGCTTTTGCAAATCTTCTATTTACTGCTAGTGAGAAAGATGCAACTAATGTATTAGTGTTTTGAGTATATCTTACTTCTGGATCTTTAGTTAATCGCCCAATTAATATTACTTTATTCATGCGATTTACTCCTCCTCTTTAACTACTATAAATTTCATAACTTCATCAGTTATTCTATATACTCTTTCTAATTCTGCAATTAGTTCTGGTTTAGCTTCAAATTTTAGTACTACATAATATCCTTCGTTTAGTTTTTTAATTTCATAAGCTAATTTTCTTTTTCCTAATTCTTCTACAGAATTTACTGTTCCATTACTATTAATTAAATCAGAGAATTTAGCAATTAAAGCTTTTATGCTTTCAGCCTCTAAATTTGGATTAATAATAACAACACTTTCATATTTGTTCATTATTTCCACCTCCTTTTGGATTTACAACCCATAGAGCCCTTTCTATGAGTAAGGAAAAATAGCAAATGCTATTTTTTCAGCACTTGCTATTTTAACACACTTTTACATAATTTGCAAGAAAAATTTGCTAATCTGTGTAATAAATTACATTTTTATATTCAATTCCATTTAAATAATACACTTCAAAAGTTTCAGAATCTACAATATATATATCTTCTACATTCCCATAATTTAAGGTTATATTTTT
>JBJFFF010000157.1:0-6663 GCA_051891455.1 Clostridia bacterium
ATATGTCTGGAAGAATAAAAACATTAACAGGTAATTCGAAAGCTTCTTTACAATTCCTTGTAATGGAAGGAAGTGATAGTGATACAGTTACTTTAGACTTAACAAGTACAGCATATGAATATATAGCAAGTAACGTAATAACAGATGCAACGAAATTAGAATTATTAAAAGGAACCAATGCACCTTGCCCATACTATTACTGGGTTGCTTCGCGCTCTGTGGGCGTGGACTCGAGTGGTGCTGACTGGTGCGGGGGCATTGTGCTTGTGGGCTTCGTCGGTGCTGACTACCGCCTTTGCAGTTCTGATGGCGACGAGCTCGAAGAATACTGGTGTGTTCGCCCAGTAGTTTCTCTATCATCTAAGGTCACAACTGAGCAAGTGCCTGTACTTGAAACAGCACCAACAATAACTTGGGACAATCCGCTTGGATTGAAATAGCGCATTATATAGTATGAAATTTTAAATTAATAAGATTTTTGGCTAAATAACATTCCAAATAGAAAAGAGATATCTTCTCTTTTCTATTTTTTTTAATAAATATTTAGAAAAACCCTTTTAAAAATTTGTAAAATAATATACAATAAAACATAATGTGGTTTTAGGGAGTAAGTATGAAGAAAAAATGGAGTTTTTACGAAGTAGAACAAGAAAAAATTAATGAAATTTCAAATAAATATAATATAACCAAACTTTTAGCACAAATACTAGTAAATAGGGAAATAACCCAAGATGAACAAATAAGAACTTTTTTAGAACCAACTAGAAATGACTTTTATGATCCGTTTTTATTACCAGATATGGAAAAAGCAGTAGATAGAATTATAGAAGCAATAAAGAGTAACGAAAAAGTTATGATATATGGAGATTATGATGTAGATGGAATAACAAGTGTTACAGTATTAAAAAAATTTTTAAAAGAACGAGGACTAGAAACAGGCTATTATATACCAAATAGACTAGAAGAAGGTTATGGCTTAAACAAAGAAGCAATTAAAAAAATTATAGAACAAGGATATACACTAATAATTACAGTTGACTGTGGAATTTCTGGAATAGCAGAAATAGAAGAGTGTAACAAACTAGGAGTACAAACAATAGTTACAGACCACCATGAGCAAGGAGAGTTTATCCCAAATGCTTATGCAGTAGTAGATGCAAAAAGAAAAGATAATAAATATCCATTTAGAGAACTTGCAGGTGTTGGAATTGTTTTTAAATTGATACAAGCAATATCTACTAAACTAAACTTAGAAGAAAAAGAATATTTAAAATATTTAGATATAGTAGCAGTTGGAACAATATCAGATATAGTTCCACTAGTAAATGAAAATAGAGTAATAGCAAAATTAGGTCTAATGCTAATTAAAATGACTAAAAACATAGGACTAAGGGAGTTATTAATTTCATCAAATTATAAGCAGATTGATTCTAATACAATTTCTTTTGGAATAGCACCAAGAATAAATGCATGCGGAAGAATGGGACATCAAGAAGAGGCATTGAAATTATTTTTAACAGATAATATACTAGAAGCAAAAGAAATAACACATAAATTAAATAAATATAACTTAGAAAGACAAGAAAAAGAAGGTAATATTTTTAAACAAGCACTAGAAAAGTTGCAAACAGAAAATATTGAAAATAAAAATGCTATTGTACTAGGCGGAGACAATTGGTACCATGGAGTAATTGGAATAGTTGCTTCAAAACTTACAGAAAGCTTTTTTAAGCCGACAATACTTGTTTGCTTTGAAGGAGAAGAAGGAAAAGGTTCAGGAAGAAGTATACCAAGTTTTGATTTATATGAAGCATTAAATTACTCGGGAGATTACTTAGAAAAATTTGGTGGACATGCAATGGCAGTAGGGCTAACTGTAAAAAAAGAAAACTTCGAAAACTTTAAAGCTAAATTTGAAGAATTTGCGCAGCAAAAAAATGTAAAACAAATACTACCAACAATAAAAATAGATTGCGAAATTTCAAAAAATGATTTAAAATTAGAAACAGTAGAAGAATTAAAAAAACTAGAACCATTTGGAGAAAAAAACGAAAGACCATGCTTTTTATATAAAGGTTTAAAAATAAATTCAATAAGGGCATTATCAGAAGGAAAACACCTAAAATTAAGTTTGCGAGATGATAACCAAACAATAGATGTAATAGGATTTAACTTAGGACACTTGGCAGATGAATTTTTAATTGGTGATAAAGTTGATGTTGTAGGAATATTAGAAATTAACGAATACAATGGAATAAAAAAGGTACAAATAAATTTAAAAGATATAATGAAATCGGTGTAAGGGGGCAAACTAAAATGCAAGAACAAGAACAGGCAACAATACAAGATATTATAAAAACAATGAAATTAAATAATAAAAAATCAAATTCACACCTAATACAAAAAGCATATAATTATGCAGTAAGTAATCATAAAGACCAAAAAAGACTATCAGGAGAAGATTATATAGTACATCCTTTACAAGTTGCAAAAATATTAGCAGACCTAAAAATGGATGATGCAACAATTTGTGCTGCACTTTTACACGATGTAGTTGAGGATACTCCCATAACAAATGAGGATATTACAAGAGAATTTGGGGAAGAAATTGCAGAAATGGTTGCAGGAGTTACAAAACTTGGAAAAATACAATATGTAACAGTTACAGAACAACAAGTGGAAAACTATAGAAAAATGTTCTTAGCAATGGGAAAAGATATAAGAGTAATTCTAATAAAACTTGCAGATAGACTTCATAATATGAGAACACTTTCATACTTAAAAAGAGATAGACAAATAGCAAATGCAAAAGAAACAATGGAATTATATGCACCACTTGCAAATAGGCTTGGTATTTATTCTTTAAAATGGGAGCTTGAAGATTTGGCATTTAAATATTTACAACCAGAGGAATACAAAGAACTTATTTTAGGAATAGAGAAGAAAAGAGAAGAAAGACTAGAATTTATAGACAAAATAATGGAGGAAATAAAACAGGAATTAAAAAAAGCAAAAATTACAGCTGAAATGACAGGAAGAGCAAAGCATTTATACAGTATTTATAGAAAAATGCAAAGAGATAATATAACTTTAGACCAAGTATATGATTTATTTGCATTAAGAATAATAGTAAACTCTGTTAAAGATTGCTATGCCGCACTTGGAGTTGTGCATGACCTTTATACTCCAATGCCTGGTAGATTTAAGGACTATATAGCTGTTCCAAAACCTAATATGTATCAATCAATACATACAACACTGCTTGGACCAAAAGGAACGCCATTTGAAGTACAAGTACGTACTTGGGACATGCATCAAGTTGCAGAATTTGGTATCGCTGCACACTGGGCATATAAAGAAGCAAATAAAAATAAAAAATCAAATGTAATAGTAACAGAGGATAAACTTGCATGGCTAAGAGAAACATTAGAGTGGCAAAAAGATATGCAAGACCCAGATGAATTTTTAAAGAATTTAAAAAGAGAATTATTTGAAGATGAAGTATATGTATTTACTCCTAAGGGAGCAATAAAAAATTTGCCAAGAGATGCAACACCAATAGATTTTGCATATTCAATACATGCAGAAGTAGGGCATAAAATGGTTGGATGCAAAATAAACAGTAAAATGATGCCAATTGTTACCCCATTAAAAAATGGAGATATAGTAGAAATTATAACATCAGACACATCAAAAGGACCTAGTCGTGATTGGATAAAAATTGTAAAAAGTACAAGTGCTAAAAATAAAATTCAACAATGGTTTAAAAAAGCTGAAAGAGAAGAAAATATTGCTAAAGGAAAAGATATACTAGACAAGGAAATTAAAAAGATAGGAATGTCTCATAGCGATTTATTTAAACCAGAGTGGATACAAGCAGTGCTAAAACGCTATAACTATAGTACACAAGACGATATGTTTGCAAGCATTGGATTTGGTGCAATATCTCCAAATAAAATACTAACAAGGCTACTAGAGGAGTATAAAAAAGAGCATGAAGAAGATACTATAGAAGAAAAAATTCAAGAACTAGTAGAAACAAAAGAAAAAGTACAAAAAACGCCAACATCAGGTGTAATTGTAAAAGGAATTGATAACTGCTTAGTTAAATTTTCTAAATGCTGTAACCCAGTACCAGGAGACGAAATAATAGGTTATATAACAAAAGGAAGAGGAGTTTCAATTCATAGAAGAGATTGCACAAACATTAATGATTTATTATCAGAAGAAGAAAGAATTATAGATGTAGAATGGTGTGATAAAGAGAAAAAAGAAAACTACAATGTAGATATAGAAATTTTATCAAATGATAGAACAGGTTTACTTGCCGATATTGTAAAAGAAATAACATCAAGAAAAATAAACATAATGGGAGTAAACACAAAAACAAATAAAGACAAAATTGCAACAATAGACATAACAATAGAAGTAAAAGACATAGAAGAGTTAAACGTAATAGTAAAAGCAATAAGAAAAGTAGACAGCGTATACGAAGTAAACCGTAAGAAATAATATCGAAAATTAATTTATAGAACCGTAGGGGCGGGCCCTGTGTCCGCCCAAAAAGAAAGAAGGTAAAAAATGATACTCAAGAGAATAAAAGTAAATGCAGGTGGCTTTATGGGAATAAACTGCTACATTATACAAGACGAAGGAACAAAAGAAACAATGGTAATAGACCCAGGAGGATCAATAGAAAAAATAGAAGAAATGTTAAAGGTAATAGATGCAAATGTAAAATATATACTATTAACACACTGCCATGGAGACCATATGGGAGCTGCATCTAAATTAAAAGAAAAATATGGAGGAAAAATATTAATCCATAGATTTGACGAGGAAGGCTTAAAAGACCCTAGCATAAATTTAAGTTCACACATAGGAATTGGAGAAGTAAGCTTAGAAGAAGATGCAAGACTAGATGATGGAGACATCCTTCATGTTGGAGACTTACAATTTAAAGTAATATACACACCAGGTCATACAATAGGAAGTATATCTTTATATTGTGAAGAAGAAAAAATGTTATTTTCAGGAGATACTTTATTTAGAGGGTCATGGGGAAGAACAGACTTGCCAACAAGTAATTTTGAACAAATAATGGATTCTATTACAAATAGATTAATGGTTTTACCAGAAGAGACAATAGTATATCCTGGGCATGGGAAATCAACAATAATAAAAGAAGAAGAACCAATATATTTAGAACTTAAACCCAAAGATTTCAACTAAATTTCCGCCCAATCTTGCCTGAATTATATGGGGGTTTACGATAAAGTAGCCAAACGCAGGGTACCACCCCGACGAGATTTGGCGGATTTAAATATTTAAAAATAAAAAGGAGAGGAAAGAAAATGGTAGAAATATCCACATCAGTTCTAGGAGTAAATAAAGAAGATTCAATAAAAACTTTTTATGATTTAGAGGTTGCAGTGACCGATTATTATCATATAGATGTAATGGACGGAAAATTTGTTGAACAAAACACAGAAGAAAAAATGTATACATTTACAAACGAGATAAAACAAATGTCAAATATTCCTTTAGATGTTCACTTTATGGTAGAAAACATAAAGGAAAATATAGACAGATATTTAACATTTAAACCACATATAATAACATTTCATTTAGAAGCATGTAGAGACAAGGAAGAGGTAAAAAAATATATAAAATATTTACAAGAAAATGAAGTAAAATGTGGTATTTCAATAAAACCAAACACAAAGGTAGAAGAAATATTTGAATTTCTACCATATTTACATTTGTGTTTAATAATGACAGTAGAACCAGGAAAAGGTGGACAAAAACTAATACCAGAAACTATAGAAAAAGTAAGAACTCTAAAAAAATATATAGAAGAAAATAATTTAGATACATATATTGAAGTAGATGGTGGAATAAACAAAGACACAGTAAACTTGGTAAAAGAAGCGGGAGCAGATATAGTCGTTGCAGGCAGTGCAATAATATCAGCAGAGAATTATAAAGAGGTAATAGAAAATCTGAAAATATAGAAATAATTTGCCAGTGTCAGCCTACCTTTTGTATTATTTTATAAAACGGCTGACATTAGATTAAAATTATGTTATAATTTTTTATATAATTTAAAGGAAGGAGTTTGAGATGCAAAAAGTAAAAAAAAGAATGTTAGAAATTCTTGATTCTTTACCTGAAGATTGTTTTGACGGTAAATCTACAAATGAAATAATATTTTTTTTAGCTAGAAGATATATAGAAATTTACGGTGAAGACGAAACAACAATTATTCCAGGTACAGATAAACATTTTACCGTAGATGATTTCCCAAAAACAAGTATAGAAATTTAAAAAGGAGGCGAGTTATTTGGAACAAGCAAAAAAATTTTTAAACACAATTAATTTAGAAAGTGATACTCTTTATGATTTAATTTATGATTTGATTTTTTTCAATGCACTAAAAGAAAGCGAAGACGATATCAAAAATGGCAGAGTGATAACTTTAGATGAGCTTGCTAAGGAAATGGAGGCGATGTATGAACGTTATAATAACAAACAAAGCACGTAAAGATTTAATAGAAATATTTGATTATAGCTCAAAGAAATCTATTAGGTTTGCAATAGAAACAGATAAAAAGATTCGTTCCTATATTGAAGATTTATCGATTTTCCCATATATCGGAAGGT
>JBJFFF010000158.1:0-6549 GCA_051891455.1 Clostridia bacterium
CTATTAAACATTGTTTTTTCCTCTTAATATCCGCCGCATCTCGTCGGGGTTAGTCTTAAAAAATCACTTTTGGGGAATTATTTTACTGTGCCAAATTTAGAAAATGGCCAAAATCTTATCCATACTTTGCCCTCTATTTTTGATACTGGTATACAACCAAAGCATCTACTATCAGTACTGTGTTCTCTATTGTCTCCCATTACAAATACATAGCCTCCTGGTACTACTATATCTGAAAATATTCCATATTGTTCCATATTTGTTGTTACACCTTCATCTAGGTATTCTTCTACTAGTTCCTGTCCATTTAAATATACTTTGCCATCTTTTATTTCTATATGGTCTCCTGCTACTCCTATTATTCTTTTAATATAACTAGTTTTATTTAATTCTAAAACATAATAAACAAATTTACTCCAAAGTCCCTTTGGTTCATTTTCATAGATTGCTACTGGATAATCGTAATTTATATTTGCAAAAGATGTAACTGATGCACTTGGTGCTTCAAATGTTATTATATCTCCTCTTTCATATGTACCTTTTGCAGTTTTTGTTATTCTACTTAAAATTAATCTATCACCTGGCATAAATGTTGTTTGCATTGATTGTTGTTGTACTATTGTTGGTGTTCCTATATAATATCTTACTAGCAAAGCTAATACTACGGCAATTATTATGCAATAGCCCCATTCTAGTATTTCTTTAATTACAGATTTTTCTTCCATCATGTAACCTCTTTTCTAATTTATTATACATTAGTATTTTGAATTTTACAATTGAAATATAAAAATTTTTATTAGTTTTATTTACCTTTTTGATAAGTTGTAATTTAGAGAAGTGGGATGTGGGTTTTGCTATTCTTTCTCATTTACTGTTGGTATTGTTATAACAACCTCTGTTCCTTTGCCTACTACACTTTTTATATCTATTCTTCCACCATTTTTGTCTAATATTTCTTTTGCAATTGATAGTCCAAGTCCTGTTCCTCCTAATTCTCTTGACCTTGCTTTGTCTACTCTATAAAATCTTTCAAATATTCTATCAAGGTCTTCTTCTGGAATTCCTACTCCACTATCAATTACTTTTATATAGGCATCATTATACACAAATCCTACATATATTTTTATTGTTCCACCGGTTTCCGTGTATATTTTACACTATTTGATAATATATTTAGTACTACTCTTTCTATTCCATCTTTATCTGCATATACATGTGGAACATTTGCTGTTACAAAGCATTCTACTTTTTGTTTTTTCTTGTCCATTTCTATTTGTAAATATTCTTGGCATTTTTTTACAAGCTCACCTAAATCAAATTCTGTTTTTTCCCATTTAGTATTTGCATTATCATGTTTCGAAAGTGTTAATAAGTCATTTACAAGTTTAGTCATTCTTACTGCTTCAGTTGTTATTACATTTAAAAATTTATCTTGAATCTCTTTATCATAATCCATTTCTGAAAGTGTTTCTGCATATCCCATTATAGATGTAAGTGGTGTTTTTAACTCATGTGACACGTCTGCTATGAATTCTTTTCTCATATTATCTAGTTTTACATGTTCTGTTATATCTTGTACTAACACTATTATTCCAGATGGTCTTTCATTTTCATCTTTAAATGGTGCGAAAAATAGTTTTAAATATTTGTCGTCAATATTTACTCTTTTTTCAGTACTTGTCCAATCGTCTAAGTAAATTAACTTTTCCATATTTATTTCTTCATCTAATTTATTAAATATTTCTTCAAAAGTTTTTTCTTTTTCAGTAATACTTAGTAAATTTTTTGCTGCAGGATTTATATGTATAATTTTACCTTTTATATTAAATGCTAATATACCATCATTCATATAGCGTAGAATTGTTTCCATTTGTTTTTTTTGTCTTATTACTTCATTAAAGTTTTCTTTTAGTCCTGTATTTACAGCATCAAATGCATTAGTTAGTTCATCTATATCGCTTTTAGCATTTTCTGGAAACGTTTGGTCTATTTGTTTTGCACTTTGGATTAGTTTTAAAATTGGTTTATCTACTATTTTCTTAGCAAACCAAATTATTACTAAAGATATTAATAAAAACGATACCACCAAAATTGCTAGAATTATTTTTAGGTTAGTTATTTCTTGTACTAATATATTTTTCTCCACTATAAGTGTTTTTAAGTTTTCTAGTCTTACAATAGAGAAAATACCAAATGAGCCAAACATTATTACTGCAAGTAAAACTATTATTAAAATTATTTTTGTTTGTGTACTTTTTATCATTTTCTTCTCCTATTTAATAGGGCTCGGAATGCCGAGCCCTACCATATTTTTATTTTTATTCTGTTTTTATGTAATAGCCCACTCCTCTTTTTGTTACTAAGATATCTGGATTCGCTGTATCTTTTTCAATTTTTCCTCTTATTCTTCTTACTGTAACATCAACTGTTCTTATATCTCCATAGTATTCATATCCCCAAACTTTTTCTAGTAATAACTCACGAGTTACTACTTGTCCTTGTTGCATAGCTAAAAATTTCAATACTTCAAATTCTCTTAGTGTTAAATCTATTGTTTTTCCATCTATTTGCGCTTCAAACTTATCTAAGTCTAAAGCTAGTCTTCCTACAACTATTTTTTTTGTTTCAGTTTTTTCTTCTTGTGGAACTAAGTTTACTTCTTGTTTTCTTAAATTTGCTTTTATTCTTGCCATAAGCTCTCTTACACTAAATGGTTTTGTAATATAGTCATCTGCACCTAATTCTAGACCTAAAATTTTATCGATTTCCTCATCTTTTGCTGTAAGCATCAAAATTGGAACATTTAAAGATGCTTTTATTTTTTTGCAAACTGTTAATCCATCCATTTTTGGAAGCATTATATCTAGTAAAATTAAATCTGGTTTTTGGGCTAAAGCTATATCTACAGCTTCTACTCCATCATTTGCATCTATTGTATTATACCCTTCTTTTTGCAAGTTATATACTAATATATCAACTATAGGCTTTTCATCATCAACAATTAAAATTGTTTTTTTATTTTCAACATTTTCCACTCCAAAGTTCCCCTTCCTTCATATGAAACTTTTTTATAAAATTATTTATATCACATTAGAGAAATTTATACAAGTTTTTTGTGACATTTTTATTACATTTTTGTTACGGTGCCTTCTCGTAATGCACGTTTTTATGTAAAATTCATATAATATTAATAAGAATTTATCTACAATATAAGTAGAAGGAGGTATTGGCTTTGTTTCGTCTTTTTAAAAAAACTCTTGCCGTTTGTTTAATTGGTTTTGGTATAGGTGTTCTTTTAGTTATATTACTTCCTTTCTATGGATGGCTATTTATTATAGGTCTTGCAATTGTAGCTATTGGTATAGCTTGGCTTTGTTGTTAAAATTTATTAAAGGAGTGTGCATGTATTATGACAATCGTTGTAAAAAAAGTACCCAAATTTTTAAGGGGTATTGTCAAATTTATTTTTCATATAAAATAAAAATACATAAAAAAAAATAGGTGTAAACCTATTTTTTTTAATATTTTATGCTTTTTGTACTTTTCCTGAACGTAAGCATTTTGCACAAACATGTATTTTTTTTGGTTGTCCATCAACCATTACTTTTACAGTTCTTAAATTTGGTTTCCAAGTTCTTGATGTTCTTTTACTTATATGAGAACGAGTAATACTTAGTTTGTTTCCATAGCTTACAGATTTATCGCATATTTCACATTTTGCCATTTTATTTCCCTCCTAATTTTTTAGTAATTTCTTCGAAGAGCGGACGACTGATAGTCGCCCCTATAATTTTCAGAATTTACTTTAAACTAATTCTATAATAACTCTTTCAGCACTGTCTCCTCTTCTTGGTCCAACTTTAACTATTCTTGTATATCCTCCTGCTCTACCTTCATATTTTGTTGCTAATTCTCCAAATAATTTTGCTGGTAAATCAATGTTGTTTCCTTCGCTGTCTTTTACTTTATTTGTTTTTGCCATTATTTTTCTTCTAGCATTTAATCTTGATGGCATGTCTTTTTGTCTTTTTTCCATTGTTTCTTCTTTAACAACTCTTAAATATTCTTTACCATTTTTGCTTGTAACTTTTTCTGTTTCTTTGTTACCTTTGCTATCTAATTTAGCTTTTACAACTTTTACTTCTACTGTTTCAAAGTTATCTTTTTCTTTTATTCCTAAAGCAATTAAGTTTTCTGCTATGCTTCTTACTTCTTTTGCTCTAGCTTCTGTAGTTTCAACTCTTTCATGAACTAATAAATCAGTTGTTAGGTTTTTAAGCATTGCTACTCTATGATCTGTTGTTCTTCCTAATTTTCTATTTACAGCCAATTTTTTCTCCTCCTTTTAAATTATTCTTCTTCGTGAACGAAATCTAATCCTAAATCATGTAATTTGTTAGTTACTTCATCTAGTGATTTTTTACCTAGGTTTCTTACTTTCATCATATCAGCTTCTGTTTTATTTGCCAAATCTTCTACAGTTGCAATTCCTGCTCTTTTCAAACAGTTATATGATCTTACAGATAATTCTAGTTCTTCAATAAGCATTTCTAATACTTTTTCTTTCTTAGATTCTTCTTTTTCTATCATAACCTTAGTATTTTTAGCTGTTTCTGATAAATCTATAAATAGTTCTAGATGACCTGTCATAACTTTTGCTGCTAAACTTAATGCTTCATGAGCTTTTAGGCTACCGTCTGTCCAAACTTCTATTGTAAGTTTATCAAAATCAACCATTTGTCCTACTCTAGTATTTTGTACTGAATAGTTTACTTTTTTTACTGGTGTGAATATGGAATCTATTGGTAGAACATCTATTGCTTTACTTAGACCTTTATTTTTTTCAGCAACATTATATCCTCTTCCTTTATCTACTGTCATTTCCATATGTAAATGACCACCTTCAGCAACTGTTGCTATATGTAGGTCTGGATTTAATATTTCTATAGATGAATCTGTAATGATATCGCCTGCTTTTACTTCACCTTCGCCTTTAAAATCAATAGATATTGTTTTTTCTTGATTGTCAAACATTTTTAGTCTAACACTCTTTAAGTTAACAATAATTTCTGGTACATCCTCTACTACATTTGGAATTGTTGAAAATTCATGTGATACTCCATCAATTTTTACAGTTGTTATTGCTGCACCTGGTAGTGAAGATAATAGTATTCTTCTTAAAGAATTTCCTATTGTCATTCCATATCCTCTTTCTAATGGTTCACATACAAATTTTGCATAATTTTCTGTATCGTCTATTGCTAGGCATTCAATATTTGGTTTTTCAAATTCAATCATTTTTACCTCCTATTTTAGGTGTTAGAGGTTAGGTATTGAAATTCTAATCTCTAACTATTTAGAATATAACTCTACAATTAAATGTTCTTCTACTGGTATATCAACATCTTCTCTAGATGCTAATCTTAATACTTTTCCTTGCATTTTTTCTGCATCTTTTTCTAACCATTCTGGAACTGGTCTTGCTGAATTTACTTCAAGATTTTCTTTTATTGTTTTGTTGTCTTTTTTAATTTCTCTAACAGCTATAACATCTCCTGCTTTTACTAGGTATGATGGTATATCAACTTTTTGACCATTAACTTCAAAGTGTCCATGGTTTACAAATTGTCTTGCTTGTGCTCTTGATACTCCAAATCCTAATCTGTAAACTACGTTATCTAGTCTACTTTCTAATATTTGAAGTAAGTTTTCACCTGTTATACCTTTTTTATTTTCAGCCATTTCGAAGTATTTTCTAAATTGTTTTTCTCCTACTCCATAAAAAGCTTTTGTTTTTTGTTTTTCTCTTAATTGAGTTCCATATTCAGATATTTTCTTTCTTCCTTGTCCGTGGTCACCTGGAGCATAGTTTCTTCTTGTTACACTGCATTTATCTGTATAACATCTTGAACCTTTTAAGAACAATTTTTGTCCTTCTCTACGGCAAATACGGCATTGTTCGTCTTTATATCTTGACATTTTCTTTCCTCCTTTTTTTTATCTTTGTAGGGGCAGGGGTCCATCCCTGCCCGGGCGGACGTGGAAGTCCGCCCCTACATTTCATTATTCACTAAAATTACACTCTTCTTCTTTTTGGTGGTCTACAACCATTGTGTGGAATTGGTGTTACATCTTTTATCATGCTTATTTCCAATCCAGCTGTTTGAAGTGATCTTATTGCAGCTTCTCTTCCTGAACCTGGTCCTTTTACATAAACTGCTACAGTTTTTAAACCATGTTCCATACCAGCTTTAGCTGCTGTAAGTGCTGCTTCTCCTGCTGCAAATGGTGTGCTTTTTCTAGAACCTTTAAATCCTAATTCTCCAGCACTTGCCCAAGATAACACATTACCTTGTGTATCGGTAATGGTAACGATTGTATTGTTAAAACTAGAATGGATATGAGCTGCTCCTTTTTCAATGTTTTTTCTATCTCTTCTTCTAGTAGTTGTTCTTTTTGTTACATTTTTCGTAGCCATTTTTTGAATTTTCCTCCTTTTTTGGTATTTGGCATTTGGTATTAATTCCTAAATACCAAATTCTAAATTCT
>JBJFFF010000159.1:0-6383 GCA_051891455.1 Clostridia bacterium
AAAGTTAATAACATGTTAATTTATTCTTCTACTTGCTCAAAAAGCATCCTACTGATTTTTCCAGTTTTATTATGATATTCAATTTTTGTGCATTTGAATTTTTCTAAGTTAAAATATTTTACAAATTCTGCTGTATCTTTATTATATATTTCTTCCATTGGATATGTTTTTTCTGTAAGTAACATTGTTATTTCAATTTTTATTGAATTTTCTTCATTTTCTATGTAGTGATTTTTTTCATCTTTTTCTATTTTGTTATTTTCATTTATATTTGTTACTTTATTTATTAATGTTGCAAGTTCTGTTCCATATATTGTTTTATTTAAGTATTCTTCATATTCTTTATTATAATTTCTTAAACTATTTACTTTTGCTTTGTTGCTAATAAATAACGCATATATTGAAAAAATTATTATCATAAATAGTAATAATAGTATAATTAATAATTTCTTCATTTTTGCCTTATCTCCTTTAATTATAATATTTTTTTGCTTTTTTTGCAATATTTTTTTAGTTTTTGTCGATTTTTTAATTAGTAAATTTTAGTTTTGTTATTTTTCCATTTGCATCATACACTGGATTTGGATTTGTAGCAGAAGTATTTAAAGTACATTTAAATAGCTTGTCTTGATTGTCTTTTATAAAATCCTCTTGTGTGTTTGATGATGTAAACTCAATTTTGCTTCCTCCCAAATATATCTCTACTTGCCCTCCATATTCTTTAGCTAGATTTACAATTGTTACTATTTCGTGAGCTCTTATATTATTTCTTCCAATATATACAGCAAAATTACTATTAAATTTTTCAAGTTCTACTGCTGATATTGTTGCACTATATTCTTTAGTTTGATTTGAATATAGCGAATACAAATATACTGCTATACTTGCCACTACTATAGCTACTAGTACTGTTCCTGCAATTAATAGTGCTTTTGCTGCATTATCCATCTTTATCTCCCTTTCGTTTAGGCTATTAGAAAGTTTCCTCCCATTCCTACAATGTTTATATCATTTTGTTTTTATTGTTATTTTGCATACTCTTCCTTGTGAATTGTATTCCATTTTTTCACATGTATATATGAAATTTTCTTTTTCCCCAATTAAGCTACTGCTCTCAGTAATTTTAACTCCATCTAATATTACAACTATTTGATAGTCAGCATTATTAAAATATTTCTTGTTATTCTCTGCTACTTTATTAATTAAAGTTATTACATCTACTCCATACATTACTTTCTTGTTATATGCTTCAAATCCTGAATTAAAAGCAGCCAATTGTTCTATTTTTGTTTGCTCTTCTTGTTCTTTTGTTATATTAGATAACCTACTAAACATCATTATAAGCATTGTTATGATTATTAATGCAATTAATACGCCGCCTGCTATTAGCAAGGCCTTTGATGCATTTTCCATGTATATTTCTCCTTTTATTTATTTTGGGCACCTGTGGGCAGGTGCCCAAACATTAATACATTGTTGACATTGTTGCAAATGTTTGTGTCATACTGCTTAGTCCTATTAGTACTAATGGTGCAATTAGGTATCCACAGAATACACATATCATAGGTGCAAAGCCAATACCTTTTCCTATTAATCCTTTTCTCGATATTAATTTATTATTAGCTTCTTCTCTTTTTGCTTGATAATATTCTCTTTCATTTTCAAGTTCTTCAAAGGCTTTTTCAATCGGTATTTTTTCTACTGCGGCTTGCATACTTTCTATTAATCTTATTAACTGTGGAAAAGCAATTTCATTTTTTAGCTCTTCTAATGCTTCCCATGCACCAGCTTCATAGTTATTCACACATTTTGTTATTGGTTCTCTAAATATATTTGAATATCTTTCTAGCCATTCTAATATTATTTCTACATTTACTCTTTCAATTCTCATAAGCATTGTTATAATTGTTTGAAATTGCATTACCTCATTTTCCATTTCCAATCTTCTTAGGATTTTTTGGAACATAAGCATCCAAATTGGTGATTGATATCCCATCCAAGCAACTATACATGCAATTAATAGCTCAAACCATTTAAATTTTTCATTATTTATTACCTGTAATTCTTTATAAATTTTTTCTGATGCCTCATTTATGTCTTTTTCTGATGCTTCTTTAAAGTATGAAGAATTAGCAATATGTTGTCTTAGTTTTTCCTGTGTAATATCTTGTCCTTTATATTTGTCTAGGAAAACATTATAAATCTCCCTTTTTCTAATACTCTCTTCATCTTGATTTGAAGTAGTTGTAAGCATATCATAATCAGATACCGGCTCTGTATATATGTAATTAACTGCTGTATTGTGTACTAAATTGAAAAAAACTATTGATATAATAAAGGCAAGTATACATAGGCAAATTCTATTTACATACAATGTTTCCATTTTTTGTTTTGCTGCTGCTTCCTTCATTAATTTTACATTTTTTCTATATTCCTTTGTATTTTTATTTGGTATAAACTTATCAACTATTGGCTTTATAAAATTTTTTTTGTATAAATTCATTTGCCATACTTTGTTTGGGTCTTTGTACTCGTCTTTTATACTTCCATTGTCCTTTACTTTTCTTACTAGAATATAGCAAATAATTGTTAAAAGCAATAATAAAATTTCTACAATTAACCCACCTTTGCCATTATAAAATTGAGAAGTAAATGAGAAACTACTTATTGCCCAATTTTTTAATGGTGTTAATAGTAATACTGGCACTATTGCAATAAAAGATAAACTTTGGAAAACATAGTCTAATTTATCTCTCTTTAATATCTCTAATTGCATTTCTTTAGTTATATTATTTAAGTTTTTCAAATATAAAGATGCTCCATCAATTTGTCTATCTCCAAATTCTTTAGTAAGATATGATATTCCTGCAAATTCTTTTAGATAACTATTAGGAGCCACATCATAATATTTTTCTAGCTCAGTTTCTGGGTCATCTGATATTAATATTTCATATATTTTTTCTCCTTGTCTTGAAACTTCAAGTTCATCATTTTGAGAAACTTCATATATGGCTTCTTCAACCATGTTGTATTCATTATATGCATGTCTTATTTCTGCAAAAAAATTTATTTGTTGCTTTAATAACTTTGTATCTATTTTATCAATCTTTCCTGTTATTATTGTTTCAATAAAAAATACTTCAAATAGCAATAATATTACAAGTAATAATGCATTATTCTTTGTAAGTAAAACTATTAGTAGAGTTATTGGGATAATAAGTATCATAGCGTGTGATAGAGTTTTTGCTGCTTGCCTTCTTGTATGATACTCATCTTGCATATATATAATTTCTAGTTTTCTTCTTATTTTTAATAAGTATCTGTTTACTAAAGGAATTTTTTTAAATATTAGATATAATTTTTGGTATACTACATCTGCTGAAAAAGATTTTTCTTGTGTTCCTTCTCGTAGTTCTTTTATACGTTTCATGTGGCCTTTGCTCATCTTTTTTTGTAGAACAAAAAATGCAACTAAAATTAATACAAAACATCCTCCAGCTACTCCAATTATTGTGTATAATATTTGATCTGACACTTATTTCACCTCATTTTTTCAAGCATTTTTTGGTTTTCTTCCACGTTTTGTAGTTCCTTCAAGAACTGGTTCTTCTTGTTTTCCCCAATTTCTTTCAATAAATCTTTCAAAATCTTCTACGTCTTCTGTACTCATGTTATTTTTCATTTCTTTTATATTTGCATCTGAGATTTTGTTTGTAATAACATATTCATCGTTATGATACTCCATTATATTTACATATTTGTACAATTCTTTATTTGTTACTTTTGTAAAATATTTTGTTGTATTATCTATAAATCTATCAATTTTGTCATTAATTTTTTCATTTGCATCATGTTCAAAAACATACTCATTTTTTTGTTCAATAGGAATACACTCTGTAACTCTTTCTATGTACCTTCTTCCTCTAAAGTCTTTTACTAAGTGTATATCAAAATTTAAAACTTGAACAACTTGCTCTTCTGCTGTTTTTTCATCTGTAAACACACCAGTTCTAAGCATTGAGTTTCTAAGTGCTGTTATTAAGTTAGGAAATGTTTTTGCGTGGTGAGTAAATAATGTAAATTTAGATGCAACTTGGGCTGCTTGTATCATCCAAGATGCTACGGGATCTGTTGCAACCTCACCTATAATGTTAACACTACCATCTGTTTTCTTTTGAACGTCTAATCCCATCTGCCCTGAAACTGTTTCAGTTTCTCTAAATGATAATATATTTCTTGTAGGGTATATTTTTCTTAAATGTAACTCGAATGCAGTTTCTTGAACCCTTATGTTCATTGTTTCGTATATATTTTCTATCATACCCATAAGCATTGTAGTTTTTCCGGCAACCTTGCTCACCAGTTAGCGCAATAACTCTGGCACCTTTTACTAAAAATTTTAATAGGTCTATTGCATTTTCTTTTCCTGGTACTGTTATTAATTGCTCTAGAGTTGCTCTTTTTACGTCGAACTTTCTTACGAAAAATGCCCATGTTTCTGACATTGATGGTCTTACAACAACAACACGAGAACCATCTTTCATTTCATTTATTTTAAATCCATTTGAATCTGATAATTGTCCTGGATTATTATATTTGTATATATTTTGGCAAACTCTTTTTAGTTCACTCTCTTTTCCAAAAGAAAGGAATGCAAGTCTTATTGATTTACCTTGAAAAAATATCCAAATACTATCACAAGCTCTTGGAACTTTACGCTCAGTAATCTGCCCTAAGTATTCACTATCTGTTTGAGCAACTTGGCTTAAAAAGCTTTCTGGTAAGCCAGACACACCTCCAGATACGCCATCTATGTTCATATCTCTTATCTCATCAATGCTACTATATCCTTTATAATGTTGATAAATTCTTTGTACTACTACATTCAATTTATCTGAAAACATTAAATCAAATCTTTCATCATTATATATATTGTTTATTTCATCTGCTGTTATTACATATGATGGTTTTGTTTCTCCATCTATATATTTTAACACTGCCAAATTGTATTTTTTAATCATTTGAGTTAATGCTTCGTAACCAAAGTCCTTTTTATACATAAATAAAATAATATCAAACTTGTCTTGAGCAGTTAGTAGTGATGGTGTATCAAAAGGAATTGCGTTTGATATATTCGTTTCATTTACGCCATATTCTTTGCAAAGCAAGTCGTATATTAATTCTTTAACATATTTTTTGTCATTTACGTCACCATATGTACATCCCTTTAAAGCTTTTCTTAGTTCGTATTTCTTCGCTTTTCTTCTTTTTAATTCTTCTTCTGACAAACCAATATCATATAAGTTTACTTTTGTTATTTCGTCTAATCTTTGTTTTACAAAAGCTATCATGGCATCTATTGTATATAGTCTATCATTTTTTGTGTTTACCTCTTCTTCACCATTTTTTTTCTTCTTATCTAAGTTGTATTTTACTATTACTATTACCATTATAGCTACCAATAGCATTAAACATATATTTATTATACTATTTATCATCTGAAGTCTCTCCTTTAATATATTTTTCTTTGAGTTTCTTTTATCATCCTAATTATTTCTTCTGTCTCCTTACCAATTGAATTTACAAATTCTGCATTAACATGTGATTGATTTATATTTTTAAACCTTATAATATAGTCTGCAACTTTTCCTTCTGGTGCATCCATAGAAAACATTGTATTATATGGAATTCCCAAAACATTTTTTTCTTTTATATATTTTGAAACATTTTTTACTGTATACTTAGATTTTTCATCATATTTTCCAATTGATATAATTTTATTAGCATCTTGTAATATTGGTTCTTTATTTCTTTGTTCTACAAAATTATCTATTATATTTAAATTTTGTGTTAAAGTTATAACTCTTACAGTAGACATTTCTAATATTTGTTTAATTTCTTGTTTTTCTATAGGTCCTTCTAAATCTACTAAAACCAAATCAAAATATCTATTAGACAATTTTATTATATCCTTTAAATATATAATGCACCTATCAAACTCTTCTTTAGTTATTTTTTTCTCTGTTAAGAGTTCTAAATTTTTTAATATAATCTTTGTATAATTTGTAATTATCTCTGGAGACGTTTTATTGCTCATTATTGCCTTAGCAGCACCACTTAATCCCGTATCTATTTCTACTTTGCCTTTTGAAAATATACTATTTATTGTATTTCTAGGTTCAAAAGCACGTTCAAGTGATGGATCATTATATTTTGTATTAATCATTAAAATCTTATAGTCATAATCAATAGCAAGAGATGTAGCCACAGCAGCTATCGTCATGCTTTGGCTTGTTTCTGCCTTCCCATCATTCCAAAATGTTATTATTGCCATTTTTAATCTCATTCCTTCCTTGCCTCCGCTATTGCTCCGTCTGCGGAAG
>JBJFFF010000160.1:0-6338 GCA_051891455.1 Clostridia bacterium
AAATACAGAAGACCCAGAACTTGTTATACTAATAGTATTATATAACCCAACAGGAGAAGGAGGGCACCAAGGAGGAGGTGTTGCAGCACCAATTGCATCACAAATATTAGGAGAAGTATTACCATACTTAGAGGTGAGCAAAAACAGTGAAGAAGAAAATAGCAGTATGCAAGTTGAAATGCCAGAAGTGACTGGAATAACGCTAAAAGAAGCAAAACAAATATTAACGGAAAATGGATTGGAATATGAGGCGGATACAGACAATATGGAAGCAATAATAACAGACCAGTTGCCTAAAAAAGGAATTGGAATAAATCAAGGAACAAAAGTAATTTTGTATAGTAATTAATGATTTTTTCTCTCAAAAATTATCTTAAAAATAACAAATCTTGAAAAAGAACATTATATATGCTAAAATACATACGTAGTAATGGAGAGGAATAAAAAATGAGTTTTATAGAAGTAAAAGGCTTAGTAAAAAAATATAAAACAGGGGATATAGAAGTAACAGCTGTTGACGATGTTTCTTTTGAGATTGAAAAGGGTGAAATTGTTGTAATAGTAGGTGCAAGTGGTGCAGGAAAAACTACACTTTTAAATTTGTTAGGTGGAATGGATAATTTAACATATGGTAGAATTATAATAGATGGAAGGGATATATCAAATTATACAGAAAAACAATTAACTGAATATAGGAGAAATGATATAGGATTTGTATTTCAATTTTATAATTTAGTACAAAACTTAAATGCTTTAGAAAATGTTGAGCTTGCTACTCAAATTTGCTCTAATACATTACAGCCTGAAAGGGTTCTAGAACAAGTAGGACTTGCAAATAGAATGAAGAACTTTCCTTCACAATTATCAGGAGGAGAGCAACAAAGAGTGGCAATTGCAAGAGCAATAGCTAAAAATCCAAAACTATTATTATGTGATGAACCAACAGGAGCATTAGATTATAATACAGGAAAAGAGGTTCTAAAATTATTACAAGATACAGCAAGAAAAAATAATATGACTGTATTAATAATAACTCATAACCAAGCAATTGCTCCAATGGCAGATAGAATAATAAAAATGAGAAGCGGAAAAATAGAAGAAAATAATAAGAATGCTAACCCAGTATCAGTAGAAGAGGTAGAATGGTAAATGAAGAAAGCTTATGCTAGAGATAGTAAAAAAATGTTTAAAAATAATCTATTTAGATTTGTATCAATTGTACTAATTATAATGTTAGGAACGGCCTTCTTTATAGGGATGAATTCTGTATCTCCAGTAATGGAGCAAGTTGCTGAAAAGTATATGAAGGAGCAAAATATATTTGATATTTCTATAACATCAAACTTAGGATATAAACCAGAAGATATAGAAAAATTTAAACAAAATGAGCATGTAACCGAAATAAAAGGAGAATACACATATGATGCACTTGCAAGCTTTGGTGAAAAAGATATTGTAGTTCGATTTTCATCAATAAAAGATGATTTGGAAATTAATAAGAATGATATTTTTGAGGGAAGAAATGTAGAAAATGATAATGAGTGTTTAATAAGCTCTAGATTAAATACTATGTATGGATATGAAATAGGAGACAAAATTAAAGTATATAGAAAAGATGATACAGACATAGATGACTATTTAAAATATACAGAATTTGAAATAGTAGGAATTACAAGAAATCCAATTTATTTATCAAAATTTTATGGAAATACAACATTATTAACAGGCGAGCTAAATGGATACATAATGATAAAAGAAGAAGCTTTTAATTTAGAAGAATATACAACAGTAAATATAAAAATTGATATTGATGAAAATATTAATAAATTTTCAGATGAATATAAAGAAAAAAATAATGAAATTTTAAAAGAAATAGAAGAAATTAATAGCAGTATATCAGCAGAAAAATATAATAAAATTTACGAGGAATATTCTAATGAAATTAATGAAACTGAAGAAACAATAAGAAAAGTGGAACAAACTGTTGATGATATGTATTCGAATATAATGAATTCACAGTTACAAATTAATCAGGGAATAGTAAATATATCTGCAAATATTTCGGCATATTATAATTCAAATAATATTTATGAAAGAAATTTAGAAAGAGCAAATAGTATATCAAATTTATATGCAAGCATTAATGATTTAGAAAATAAAAAAGAAGATTTAGAGGATATATGTAGTGAATTAAAGTATAAAATCATAAATTTACAAAGTGAATTAGAGGAATTAGAAAATAAAATTGATAAGAATTTATATGAGATATATTCTTTAAATAATGAAGAATTAAAATTTGTAAATTTAAGTAAAGAAAATAATAAACTATATTATGAATATAATCAAAAAAATAGTGAATATGAAATTATTAGTAAAGAATATGAAACTAAAACACAGGAATTAGAGGAAGTAAATAAATCAATAGAAGATACAAACGCGCAAATAGATAATTTACAAAATGAATTATATAATGCTTTTAATGGACAAGCTGATTTAATATATGGAATAGGAAATCAAACTTTAATATCACAAGCTGAAGGAATAAAACAAGGGATAGAAGAATTAAACCAAGGGAAAAAAGGACTAGAAGAACAAAATATTGAAGAAAAAATACAAAGTGCGAAAGAGGTATTAAATAATAAGAAAGATGAGTTAAATAAATTTAAAGTAGTTTCGGAAGAGACTCCACTATATGAAAATAGTGGATTTAAATCATTAAAAGAAGATTTAGAAAAAATAGCAATAATGGGGAAAATATTTCCAGTAATGTTTTTTGTTATAGCAGCATTGGTAACAATAACTACAATAACAAGAATGATAGAAGAAGATAGAAAAAATATTGGAACTTTAAAGGCGTTAGGCTATAGTAAAGGAACTATAATGTCTAGGTATATAATATATTCTTTGTTAGCTGGAGTATTAGGAACAGTACTTGGCACAGCCATAGGAAGTACATTAATTGTACAAATATTATTTGTATCATATAGTAGTTTGTATGATTTGCCGAATCTGGTATTTAATATAAACTGGTATTATACTTTAATATCACTAGGAATCTCATTAATATCAACAGTATTTGTGGCTACTATAATAACAATGAAGGAAATTAAAGAAAATACTGCAGAATTAATGAGACCAAAAACTGGAACAACGGGAAAAAGTATTTTATTAGAAAAAATACCATTTATATGGAAAAAATTAGACTTTTTATTTAAAATATGTTTCAGAAATATTTTTAGATATAAAAGAAGATTATTAATGACACTTGTTGGAATTGCTGGATGTACTGCACTAATTTATGCAGGATTAGGCTTACAAAGTGCAATTAATAGCATATCAAATAAACAATTTAAAGATGTAAGAAAATTATCTATGGAAATATATTTACAAGGAGACATTAATAGCGAAGAAATTTCTGAGGTGGAGGAATATGTAGAAAAACAAAATTATATTAAAGAAATAGCACCTGTTAGCCAAAAAAGCTTTACAGTTCAGGCGAATGGAACTTCAAAAGATGTATTCTACATAGCAATATCAGGAGAAGAAGTAGATAAATATATAGGACTAAATAATAGAAAATCTAAGGAAAAAATAGAATTAAATGATGAAGGAGTAGTTTTAACAGAAAAATTAGCAAATATATTGGAAGTAAACGTTGGAGAAAAAATAGAGATAACTGATGGAGAAGTTAAAACCTCTGTTAAAGTAATAGGGATAACAGAAAATTATTTGTATAATTTCGTGTATTTTACTCCAAATGTATATGAAAGAATATATGGAAAAAATATTTGCTATAACGAAATATTTGTAAACACTACAGAGAATTTATCAGAGGATCAAGATGTAGAGCTGGCAGATGTTTTAAAACAAAATGATAAAATTGCAAGTACAGTATTAGAAAAAAATTTGGCGGAGGAATTTAAAACAAGCTTAGGAAGCTTAATGAGTATTGTAATATTGTTTATTGGCTGTGCTAGTATATTATCTTTTACAGTATTAGTAAATTTAAATAATATTAATATTGAAGAAAGAAAAAGAGAACTTGCAACTATTAAATTACTAGGATTTTATCAAAAAGAACTAGAAAGTTATGTTTTTAGAGAAAATATAATACTAACAATTTTAGGAACAATGCTTGGACTAGTTTTAGGAATGGGAATATTGGGAGCTGTAATTCAAGCAGCAGAAGTTGAAACTATTTTTTTAGTAAAAGACATAAATTTAATTAATTTAGTAATAGCGACTATCATAACAATTTGCTTTACACTAATAACAAATTTATTTATGAAAAAGAAAATCAAAAATATTAATATGATAGATTCATTAAAAAGTGTAGAATAATAATATTCAGCCTACTTTTTGTAAATACAAAGTGGCTGATATTTTTTTCACTCCGTCACAAAATTATACGAATATTGAAAATAAATATTAATATGTGGTATACTTTTAACGAAAGAGGAAGGTGTATAAAATGAGATTTAATGTAACTGATAAAATAGAATATATAGGAGTAAATGATAAGACTTTAGATTTATTCGAAAGCCAATATATTATTCCAAATGGTGTTTCATATAACTCATATATAATTAAGGATGAAAAGACTGTAGTAATGGATACTGTTGATAAAAGAGCAACTAATGAATGGTTTGAAAATTTAGAAGAAACCTTAAATGGAAAAATGGTAGACTATTTAGTAATTTCACATTTGGAGCCAGACCATTCTGCAAACATACAATTGTTAGCAGAAAAATATCCAGATATGAAAATTATACTAAACCAGAAAACTGCAAGCATGATGAATCAATTCTTTGATTTAGACTTATCTAGTAGATATATTATTGTAAAAGAGGGAGATGTTATAGAGATAGGGGAGCATAAGTTGCAATTTTTTATGGCTCCTATGGTACACTGGCCAGAAGTAATGGTAACATACGAGCAAACAGAAAAAATTTTATTTAGTGCAGATGGATTTGGAAAATTTGGAACATTAGACACTGATGAAGACTGGGCATGTGAAGCCAGAAGATATTATTTTAACATTGTAGGAAAATATGGCGCACAAGTTCAACAATTGTTAAAAAAAGCTTCGAGTTTAGATATAAAAATGATATGCCCATTACATGGACCTATTTTAAAGGATAATTTAAGTTATTATATAAATAAGTATGATATATGGAGCAGCTATAAACCAGAAGATGATGGTGTATTAATAGCGTATAATTCTATTCATGGAAATACAAGACAAGCAGTAGAAAAACTAGAAAATATGTTAAAAGAAAACGGTGCAAAAAAAGTAGTTGCAAGTGATTTATCAAGAGAAGACATGGCAGAAGTAATAGAAGATGCATTTAGATATGATAAATTAATAATTGCATCTCCAACATATGATGCAGGATTATTCCCAACCACAGAAAAATTTTTAAGGCATTTAAAACATAAGAATTACCAAAATAGAAGAATAGGAATAATTGAAAATGGTTCATGGGCACCTATGGCAGCAAAACTTATGAAAGATATAATAACAGATATGAAGGATATAGAAATATGTAATACAGTAGTTACAATAAAAACAAGATTAAATGACGAAGCAGAAGAAAAAATGAAAACTTTAGTTAAAGAAATTTTAGAATGATTTTTTCTCCACTAAAAAATTATGTTAAGTGTTGAAAAAAGTCGAAAAATGTGCTAAAATAAGTCCATTGGATAAATTTTCTTATGTCCAATATGCTGTTATTTGAAGGAGGTTATTGCATCATGCAAAATGCAGCACAAGCAAAAGCCGTACTTGAACATCTTGATGAGATGTTCCCTGTTGTCCGGGCCAGCGAATTAAAGCTGGATGACGAGTTCATGCATCATACCCCGGTAGGCTGGGTGCAGGAAAGAGTAATGAAGACACTGACTTCCGAGATCCCTCTGGGTATTCAGGACTTCCGCCATCCGCGGGTTGATCCCTCTTTCGATGACGAGGGAAACCTCATTTTTGAGGAAGGAAAAAGGCCTGGTGTAGGCAGACTGCTTCCTCATGAGTGGAAAGCTCTGTTTGAGGCATATCTGCCTCAAAAACACAGCCGTATGGAGACTGACATTGGGTATGACATTCTCTGCGGTGTTTATATCAAAGAGTTGGTTGCTGCGGGCTACAGCGTGGAACGCGCGTGGTATGAGGTTTGCAATGAAAGTTGCAAACATGGGTGCTTCTGGGATTCTCATGGAGCACAAAATGGATTGGAACTCACTGGAAGCAGGCCTCAGGGCATGTGGTGTGATTTGGGTAATACCCGGAAAATCATTACCAACAAACAAGGCTGTGATTTCTTTACGGTGAGTGGTTCCTA
>JBJFFF010000161.1:0-6208 GCA_051891455.1 Clostridia bacterium
GCAAGGGTGGAACCTTGCCCCTACAACATTCGCCATAAATACTTCCCCTACAAATTACAATTTATGTTATAAAATATAAAAATAGAGATTATTTAAATCTCTATTTTAAATATATTCAGTTTGGTGTTTAATATGTAATTAATTAACAATACTTTTTATAGCTTTCCCAAATATATGAATTAATATAATCCATTTTGCTTTCTATATCTTCAACTAATTTTAATTGATTTCTTGCTCTATCTAAATTATGTGTTTCATAGCTGCATTTAAAGTATTTGTCTCCATTAATGAAATCATCTAAAAATCTCATTCCTAATTCTAAAGTTAATAATCTTATTGATTGGCCCATTAGTCTTACTTCTTCTTCAGTCATACATGGTGCAAGTTCACTTAAGTATCCATCTGTATATGCCTCAAATAAATCATTCTTTAAGTATACTTTACTTAAATCTTTTTCATCCTCTACTGCATTAGACGCCGCTGACCTTATTCCATCTCCATAGTCATATAGTCCACTTCCTGGCATCACAGTATCTAAATCTACAACTGCCAAAAAATCTCCAGTTTGTGCATTTATCATAACATTATTTACCTTTGTATCATTATGTGTAACTCTATAAGGTATTTCTTTATTTTCTAGCTTATCTACAATTAAACTACATATTTTTTTTCTGTCTAAAATAAATTGTATTTCTTTATCTACAAGTTTTGCCCTATTTGCTCCATCTTTTTCCACATCTTTTTCAAAAGCTGTGAATCTATTTTTTGTATGGTGGAAATCTACTATTGTTTCTGCTAAGGTTTCTATTGGATAGTTATTTAATAACTTTTGGAAATTTCCAAATGCTTTTCCAGCAATTCTAACTACTTCTGGATCTTCTGCTGTATCATAGCAAATAGCATTATCTATAAAATTATATACTCTATAAAATTCTTCTACTCCATCTTCGTTTCTACATACTACCATATTGTTATTATCTACAGTTTTTATTACTTTAAGGATTTTATGCTCTTTGTCTCCTATTTCATCCAATTCCTTTTGAAGATGGTTTGTTATCCCTTCTATATTGTTCATAACATCATATGTGTTTTTAAATACATAATTATTAATTTGTTGTACTAAGTATTTATTTTTTTCTCCATTTTCATTATATATAGCAACATATGTGTTATTAATGTTTCCTTTTTTTATTTGTTCTATTTTTTCTAGTTTTCCTGGTATGTTAAATTTTTTTATTATTTCTTCTTTGATCATTTTTATCAACCTCTGCCGCTATTATAACATTAATATTTTTAAAATGCTACAAAAAAATAAAAAATTGTAGTTTGCAAAAGCGTTGGCTTTTGCAAACTGAAGTGTGAAGTGGGAGGTGCGAAGTGGGAAAATAAAGCAAAGCCTACGAAGCCCCGCCATAAATGCCCACCTCACACCGCACACATCTCACTTCAAAATTACAATTTATTTAAATAAACTCTTAACTGTGTTTATTATTTTATCCATAAATGTTTCTTTTTCAATGTTTACGCTTTCTGCTGCTGCTTCTATATGGTCATCTTTTTCAAGATTTACATATACTATTTGCTGATTTGTTAGTTTTTGCATTCCTAATAGTTCTTTTGCTTGTTGTTCTATAGTGCTTAGGTTTAAACTGCTTTCTATTGCTAATTCTAATTGTGAATTTTCTTTTTCAATTGAAGCTAATTCTTTTTTATAATCTTGTACTTTTTCAAAGCTTTCATCTATTTGTGCATTTCTATAAGATATTGCAAATAGTACTGCAAATCCTAATACAACGTATGTGATAACTTGTCTATGTTTTTTTCTTTCCTGTTGTAGTTTTTTCTTATTATTTTTCTTTTCTTTTGTTTCTGGTTTTTTTGCCGTACTTTTTTTGCCTTTATAATTGTTTTTCTTAGGTGCATATTCTGGCTCAAGTTTTCTTGGGCTTGTTTCGTATTGATATTTATTAAAATTTCTTGGCATAGAATTTGCACCTCCTTTTATTATTTTCTTTCAAACACTCTTAATTTTGCACTCTTACTTCTAGAGTTATTTTCCATTTCTTCTTCTGTTGGTAAAATTGGTTTTTTAGTTATAATTTTTCCTTTTTCTTGTTTGTTACATACACAATAAGGTAAATCCTTTGGGCATGTACATACTCCTTCACAATTTATAAATGCATTTTTTACTGCTCTATCTTCTAATGAATGGAAGGTTATTACACATAATCGTCCTCCGCTTTTCAAGGAATCTATCGAATCTACTATTGTGTTATATAGAGGCTCTATTTCATTATTTACCTCTATTCTTATTGCTTGGAAAGTTCGTTTGGCTGGATGTCCTTGCATTTTTCCAAACTTTGGAACACTTTTTTCTATTATGCTTACCAATTTTTTAGTGGTATCTATTTTTTCTTGTTTTCTATATTCACAAATATTTCTCGCAATTTTTCTAGAAAATTTTTCTTCTCCATATTCATAAATAATTCTTGCCAGTTCTTCTTCTTTATAATTGTTTACTACATATTCTGCTGTTAAGGTTTGGTTTTTATCCATTCTCATATCAAGCTTTGCATCTTGCATATAGCTAAACCCTCTTTCGCCTTCATCTAGCTGATACGACGAAACGCCTAGGTCCAGTAGTATTCCATCTACTTTTTCTATTCCTAGACTTAATAATATATTTTTTATATTATCATGGTTATCATTTACATATTGAACATTTTTAAATTCTGCCAGTTTTTGTTTTGCTGCAGCAATTGCTTCTAAATCTCTATCTATGCCTATTAATTTTCCTTTTTCTGATAGGCTTTTTGCAATATAAAAGCTATGACCTGCTCCTCCTAAAGTACCATCTACATATATTCCTTCTAGTTTTATTTGTAGGTTTTCTATCGTTTCATTTAGCAAAACAGGGATATGTTTAAATTCCACTTCGAATCACAACCTATAATCTTAAATAACATTAACAGTTGGCAATTATAAAATATACCAACTGTCACTTATTTTATTAATTTAGCTCTTATGTATTTTAGGTATTTCTTATGTATTTATAAAATTTTACCTTTGTAAATTAAATTCTTTTCATTTGAAATTTACAAATCTTAGGTATATTTTATTTTTATTCTTTTGTATTACTTTGTCTTTTGTTTCTTTATTATCTTTTGTTTAAATTTTTTAATTTTTCTTCTTTTGTGTATTTTATCTTTTGTAATAATTTATACCTTTTGTATTTTTTATATTTTCTTTCGTATTTTTATCTTTAGTTTTTTATATTAGCTCTTGCAAATCAAGAGTTATATACCTAAATTAGACATTTTTTCTGCTATTTCATCTACAGAACTATTTTCTTCTTCACTATATTTTAGCCATTTATCTTTGCTCCAGATTTCTATTTTATCTAGAACTCCAATAACTACTACTTCTTTTTCTAGTCCAGCAAATTCTCTTAAATTTCCTGGAATTAAAAATCTTCCTTGTTTATCAATTTCACATTCCATTGCTCCTGCAAGGAAAAATCTAACTAATGCTCTTGCATCTTTATTTGTAAGTGGAAAGGCTCTTAATTTATCTTCAAAAGTTTTCCATTCAGTTTGAGAATAAACAAATAAACATCCATCTAATCCTTTTGTTACTACAAACTTTTCTCCTATGTCTTCTTTTAATTTAGAAGGCATTATTAGTCTACCTTTTGTATC
This sequence comes from Clostridia bacterium, assembly GCA_051891455.1. Taxonomy (GTDB): domain Bacteria; phylum Bacillota; class Clostridia; order TANB77; family CAG-508; genus UMGS1933. Next base: position 3,699 of record JBJFFF010000161.1, read on the forward strand.
TATTGAATGTTCGTATTCGCCTATTAACAACCGTTTCACCTCTTTTTAGTGGTCATTCCACTTTCTACCACTTTCCTCCACTTCGATATGATTTTACACCATAGTTATTCACAATGCAATACTTTTTTAAAAATTTTTAAAAAAATTTTTAAAAGCAGGAAACGAAAATTTTCGTTTCCTGCTTTTTTGTTTTTCTTATTCAAATATTTTTGCGAATTCTTCGCCAGTTATTTTTTCTTTTTCTAATAATACTCCTGCTACTGCGTGTAATTTATCCATATTGTTTATTAAAATTTCTCTTGCTGTTACATATGCTTTATCTATTATTGCTTTTACTTCTATGTCTATTTTTGCTGCTGTTTCTTCACTAAAGTTTCTAGTTTGTGTAAAGTCTCTTCCTAGGAATACTTCTTCTTGGCCAGAACCAAATGTTATTGTTCCTAAGTTATCACTCATACCATATTTTGTAACCATATCTCTTGCAATTTTTGTTGCTCTTTCTATGTCGTTACTTGCTCCTGTTGATATATCTCCAAGAACTAAACTTTCTGCAACTCTACCGCCTAGCAATGATACAATTGATTCCTCCATTTCAGATTTTGCCATATAGTTTTTATCTTCATCTGGTCTATACATTGTGTATCCACCAGCCATTCCTCTTGGAATTATTGATATTTCATGAACAGTATCTTGTGTTGGTAAGAATTTACTTACTACCGCATGACCTGCTTCATGGTAAGCTGTTAATTTATTTTCTTTTTCACTTCTTACCCTGCTTTTCTTTTCTGGTCCCATTGTTACTTTTACCATTGCATCTTCTACTTCTTGCATTCCTATTTCATGCTTATCTCTTCTTGCTGCAAGTAAAGCAGCTTCATTTAATACGTTTTCTAGATCAGCTCCTGCAAATCCTGCTGTATTTTTAGCAATTATTTTTAAGTCTACATCATCAGCTAGTCTTTTCTTTCTAGCATGTACTTCTAGTATTTCTTCTCTTGCTCTTACATCTGGTGCTGGAACTACTATTTGTCTATCAAATCTTCCTGGTCTTAATAATGCTTTATCTAATACATCTGGTCTGTTTGTTGCAGCTAAAACTATAACACCTTCATTTGTTCCAAAACCATCCATTTCAACTAATAATTGGTTTAATGTTTGTTCTCTTTCATCATGTCCTCCTCCAAGTCCTGCGCCTCTTTGACGTCCTACAGCATCAATTTCATCGATAAATATAATACATGGTGCATTTCTTTTTGCTTGTTCAAATAAATCTCTTACTCTTGAAGCACCAACACCAACGAACATTTCAACGAAGTCTGAACCACTTATTATAAAAAATGGTACTCCTGCTTCTCCTGCAACTGCTTTTGCAAGTAATGTTTTACCTGTTCCTGGGTGTCCTACAAGTAATACTCCTTTTGGAATTCTTGCTCCCATATCTGTAAATTTCTTTGGAGATTTTAAGAATTCAACGATCTCCTGTAATTCTTCTTTTTCTTCGTCTACACCTGCAACATCTTTAAATGTTATTTTTGTTTTTTCTGTTCCTCCCATCATTCTGGCTCTGCTTTTGCCAAATGACATTGTTTTGTTGCCACCACCTTGGGTATTACCCATAAATAACATCCAAAATAATAAAAATATTATAATTATTGCAAATGGTGAAAGTAATCCTAATATTGTTACAAAAATAGATTCAGATGCTTGTTTTAATGTTATATTCCCTGCTACTAAGTATTCATTAATTTCGTCCATAAAACTATTTAAACTTGGTATATTTACTTCTTTTTCTATATTAGAATTTTTTAACGTTACATAAGCAGCATCTCCATCTGCATTTAGTTCTATTGTTTCTACTGTTCCATTATTAATTGCAACTAATAGTTCAGAATATTCCATTTTTGTTTCTGAATTTTCCATTACTGCAGAAACTACTACAATAAATATTATTCCTATAATTAACCACATGGCTAATGTTTTTAATCCATTTTTCATATATTTATTATCTCCTTTTTTAGGCAGATTTAAAAACCCACCCTCTACAATTCTTTATTATATATAACACATGACCATTATTTTTTCAATACTTTTTTCCAAAGTTTTTTTGCTACACTTAGCTTGTCTCAAGGCTTTTCTTACGGAAGCTTATCTTAAGCTTATAAAATAAATTTTTTTATTTTTGATTGCAATTTTTATATTTTTAGTTGGTGTTAAGTATTTGTTTCCAATATTATTTTTACATAATTTTATTATTTCATCTATGTTCACTTTTTCTATACCTATAGTGTTTCCAACTACTCTGCTAATAGTATATAGTATTACCCTTCTTTTTATTACTAATTCTAAGTTGTTGAATTTTTTTAGGTCTAATGTAATTTGGTTTTGAGAGTTTTCTTCGTAGTACGGACAGCTAATAGCCTCCCCTACAAGTATCTCCTTGAAGGTTTGCTTTGTAAAGTTGCCGGCAGGGACGAAATCAATTGAGAATCCGTTTAAGCTTACGATGCGAG
>JBJFFF010000162.1:0-6172 GCA_051891455.1 Clostridia bacterium
AGAAAAATAAATGGTAAAATTTACCAGTAAACACATAGGGAGGTTTGAATAATGGGGGATTTAAAAATAAAAAAAGTATGTGGATTTAACATTAGTAGCATACATTTTTCAATGATGATTCTTCCTTATATCAAAAAAGAATTAGAAACTAAAAAAGATGTTATAACTATTTTAGAAGCAAACCTAGAGAAAAATATTAATCAAATTTTATCAAAACTAACTATAACAGATAAAGAGAAAGAAAAAATTTTAAATATAAATTGGAAAGAAACCGATATAAAAGAATCATCTATCCAAAAAAACATAAGAGAAAAAATGGAGGGTAATGATAACCTAGATATTATTGTTTATGGAAGTGAGCAATATATAAACTGCGTATGGGAAATGATTAATAAAGTACTGGATGAGAAGATAAAAAAGAATAAAAATATTAAAATAATAGATTGTTATAGTATAAACGATTTTAATGAAAACATAGAAGAAATATTAAGTAATCATGACATAATGTTTAACACCTCAGGAGAGCATAAAATAGAGGAAATATTTGAAGGATATAAATTTGCATAAAAAGTGTTGACAAAAATATCGTAAAGAGTTAAAATAACGTCAAGGGTAATTAGCGTGAAAACGTTTTAATTTTCTTTTGTTTTTTTCATTAATAGATAGTATTTAGTGGGTTTAAATACTATCTATTTTTTATAAGTAAAACGTTGTCTAACAATATTGACTATTTCTCATATTTATTATAAAATCCCTCTATAAGGAGGGATTTTTTTGGAAGAAAAAATTAAAAATGTAAAAGAAATCTTGCAAAAGTATGGACAGGAACATTTACTTTCAAATTTTGACAAATTAAGTGAAGAAAAAAAAGAAGAATTACTAGAACAAATATTGCAAATAGATTTTGAACAAATGAAAAAATTATATGAAGGTGTTGGAAAAACAGTAGAAGATACAAATGTAAAAATAGAGCCAATTTCATATGTAGAAAAAGAAACTATAGAAGAAAGCAAAAAACAAGAATATTTTGAAAAGGGTGCAAGTGCGCTAAAAGCAAATAAACTTGCAGTAGTTACAATGGCTGGAGGACAAGGAACAAGACTTCGGGCATAATGGGCCTAAAGGTACATTTTACTTAAATGTAGAACCTAAAGCTAAATCTATATTTGAACTATTGTGTGAAACATTAAAAAGAGCAAATGAAAAATATAATGTAAGTATTCCTTGGTATATAATGACAAGCAGAGAAAACAACGCAGATACTGTAAAATTCTTTGAAGAAAATAATTATTTTAATTACAACAAACATGATGTTAAATTTTTCGTTCAAGGTGAATTACCAATGCTTAGTACTTCTGGAAAAGTACTTTTAAATGAGCAGGGTACTGTTAAACTTGCAGCAGATGGACATGGTGGGGTTTTTGAATCTATGTTTAAAAATGGCGTAGTAAATGATATGAAACAAAGAAACATAGAATGGATTTTTATAGGACCAGTAGATAATCCTTTAGCAGGAATGGTAGATGAGGTTTTGATAGGCCTTTCTGAAGAGCAAAATTCAATGAGTGCAGGAAAATCTGTTGTTAAAGCAAATCCGAGTGAAAAAGTTGGAGTTTTCTGCTTAAAAAATGGAAAACCAAGTGTTGTTGAATATACAGAAATAAGTGAAGAAATGGCAAATAGACTAGACGAAAATGGTGGATTAGCATTTGGAGAATCACACATAAATTGTAATATGTTTAATATAAAAGGAATAGAAAAAATAGGGGCAGAAAAACTTCCATACCATGTAGCATTTAAAAAAGCAGTATATATGGATGAAAATGGAAAAATTGTAAGTCCAGAAGAACCAAATGCATATAAATTTGAAAGTTTTATATTTGATGCTTTTGAAAAATTAGACAATATGACTATTTTAAGAGTAAAAAGAGAAGATGAATTTGCACCAGTAAAAAATGCAACCGGAACAGACTCACCAGAAACCGCAATAAAATTATATAATAATTATCATAAACAAGATTGAAAATTATAATTTTGAGGTGAGATGTGTGCGGTGTGAGGTGGGCATTTTATGGCTATGCTTCGTAGAATTTGCCCTAAATTCACACTTCCCACCTCCCACTTCACACTTCTCGTATAAATTAAATATTTTAGGAGGATAGATATGGAAAAATATCAAGAAAAATATGAAGAATGGTTAAATAACCCATTTTTTGATGAAGAAGTAAAAAAGGAACTTCTAAGCATAAAAGACAATGAGGAAGAAAAAAAAGATCGATTTTATAAGGACTTAGAATTTGGAACAGCAGGTTTAAGAGGAGTAGTTGGAATAGGAACAAACAGAATGAATAAATTTACAGTAGGAAAAGCAACTCAAGGATTAGCAGAATATATTATAGAGAAAGGTGGACAAGAAAGAGGAGTAGCAATTGCCTATGATTCAAGACATATGTCAGAAGAATTTAGTGAGCAAGCGGCATTAATATTAAATGCTAATGGAATAAAAACGTATAGATTTGAATCTTTAAGACCAACACCAGAATTATCTTTCTCAGTAAGACATTTAGGCTGTATTTCCGGAATAGTAGTTACAGCAAGCCATAATCCACCAAAATATAATGGTTATAAAGTTTATTGGGAAGATGGAGCACAAATAACAGCGCCAATAGACGAAGAAATAATAAGCAAAGTAAATAGTATAACAGATTTTAGTACAATAAAAACTATATCAAAAGAAGAAGCTGTACAAAAAGGCTTATATAATGTACTTGGAAAAGAAATGGATGACTTATATATTGCAGAGTTAAAAAAGAATTTATTAAATCCAGATGCAATAGAAAAAGTTGCAGATGATTTAAAAATAGTATATACACCACTACATGGAACAGGAAATAGACTTGCAAGTAGAATTTTAAAAGAAATTGGATTTAAAAATGTGTATGTTGTGCCAGAACAACAAGAACCAAATGGAGACTTTCCAACAGTAAGTTATCCAAACCCAGAGGACCCAAAAGCATTTAAGATGGCCTTAGAACTTGCAAAAAAGGTAGATGCAGATTTAGTTCTTGCTAATGACCCAGATGCAGATAGAATAGGGGTTCATGTAAAAGATACAAAAACAGGGGAATACATATTATTTAATGGTAATATGATAGGTCTTATGGTTGCAGAATATTTAATAAGTCAGCAACGAGAAAAAGGATTATTACCAGAAAATCCTGCATTAATAAAAACAATAGTATCTTCAAATATGACACACCAAATCTGCAAAGTAAATGGTGTTGCATTATATGAAGTATTAACAGGATTTAAAAATATAGCAGGAAAAATAAGAGAATTTGAAGCTAATAATAGCCATAAATGTATAATGGGTTATGAAGAAAGCTATGGATGCTTAATTGGTGACCATGCAAGAGATAAAGACGGAATAGTAGTAGTAATGCTTTTATCTGAGGCAGCTGCATATTATAAAACAAAAAATATGACTTTATGGGATGCAATGCAAGAGATGTATAAAAAATATGGATATTATAAAGAAGGACAAATTGTTGTCGTAAAAGAAGGTGCAGATGGAGAAGCACAAATTAAACAAAAAATGGAAGAGTTAAGAAATAATCCATTACAAAAAATAGGAGATTTTAAAGTTCTAAGAATAAAAGATTGCTTAAATCATACAATAAAAGATTTAAAAACAGGGGAGATTACAAAGTGGGATTTACCAAAATCGAATGTTTTATATTATGAAATGGAAAATGACTTTTGGTGTGCAGTAAGACCATCTGGAACTGAACCAAAAATAAAATTCTATATGGGTGTAAAAGGAAATAGCTTAGAAGAAGCAGATGAGCTATTAGAAAAATTAATAGATGCAATGAGAAACCTCGCTGAATAAAATGGAGAGATATTAATAGCAAAAAAAGTAGCCAAACGCAGGGGTTGCACTTTTCTTTCGAAAACATGGAGAAAGAAAATGTCCAACCCCGACGAGATTTGGCGGCCTTTCTAATATTATCCATTTTTTTATTTTCCCCATCCTTTTATATTACTCCTTTTAATAGCCCCAAAAATATTAGTTTTTACGCCAGGAATCTGTTTTTGAAGATCTCCAATTAAATTTTTCATATCTTCTCTTTTAGAAACTCCATCCATAGGGCAGCATTTATTCATTACTTCAATATTATTTTTCTTTACAAAAGTTTTTATTGCTTTTTCTGGAGCATAAATTAAAGGCCTAATTAAAGTAATTCCGAGAACGATCCATATAACTTACTGGAGCAAAAGTTCCGATATTGCCACCATATAATAAATTTAAGAAAAATGTTTCTAAAACATCATCCTCATTATGACCTAATGCTATTTTATTGCAACCTTCACGAATTGCCACAGAATTTAAAATTCCTCTTCTTAAATTTGCACATAAAGAGCATGGATTTTGTTCTTTCCTAATATCAAAAACAATTTCTTTAATATGAGTTTTCTCTTCAACAAAAGTTACGCCAATTTTCTCACAAGTCTTTTTCAAAAAATTAGAATTAAAAAAATCAAAACCTGGGTTTATACTAACTGCAATTATATCAAATTTTTTTGAATAAAATCTTTGTAATGCTTTTAAAGCCATAAGTAAAGTAATAGAATCTTTACCACCAGAAAGACCAACAGCAATTTTATCTCCATCTTCTATCATATTATAATCATCAATAGCTTTTCTAACATAACTTAACATTCTTTGCATAATTTTCATCCTTTCAAGATTACATAAAAACTGAAAATATTATATAAAAATTAATATATAAAGTCAATAAAGCGATAAACAAATTATTATTTGTAGAATTCTTGCAAGAACAAATTAAATAGTGTATAATACATAAGACATGCATTTATAGCTCAGGTGGATAGAGCGCTCCCCTCCTAAGGGAGAGGCCGCTGGTTCGAGTCCAGCTAAGTGCACCAAAAAAGAGGGTTCATATGGATAGTTTATAAAAGTCAAAACTATAATGGATTGACTTTTATTTTTAAAATTATTTACAAACAAATGTTTACAAACATTAAAACAAGTGCTATAATAATTATAGTTTATAAAATTGGAGGTGTTACTATGCAAGATACAAATCAGCATATTTATATTGCAATAGATTTAAAAAGTTTCTATGCATCAGTAGAATGTAATGAGCGAGGATTAGACCCGCTTACAACAAACCTAGTAGTTGCAGATAATAGTCGTACAGAGAAAACAGTTTGTCTTGCTGTTACTCCTTCTTTAAAACAGTATGGAATATCAGGCAGAGCAAGATTATTCGAGGTAGTACAAAAAGTTAAAGAAATAAATATTGAAAGAAAATTAAAAGCACCAAATCATACATTTACTGGGGCAAGTTATGATGATATTGCCTTAAAAAATAATTTAGATTTAGAATTATCATACATAGTGGCACCACCAAGAATGAAATACTATATGCAGTATAGCACTAAAATATATAATATTTACCTTAAATGGTTCTCACCTGACGACATCTATGTTTACTCTATAGATGAGGTTTTTATTGATGTAACACATTATTTAAAAACTTATAATATGAGAGCTAGCCAATTAATAACAAAAGTTATTCAAGATGTCTACAATAATACAGGCATTACTGCAACTGGTGGAATGGGGACTAATTTATATTTAGCAAAAATTGCTATGGATATTGTTGCAAAGCACACTAAACCGAATGAGCATGGTGTTAGAATAGCTGGATTAGATGAAATGCATTATAGAAAATTACTTTGGAACCATACCCCTATTACTGATTTTTGGAGAGTTGGCAAAGGATATAGGGCTAAACTGGAGAAATACGGAATTTATACTATGGGAGATGTAGCAAGAACATCTATTAATAATGAGGATTTACTATATAAATTATTGGGTATCAATGCAGAATTACTAATCGACCACGCTTGGGGCTGGGAACCTGTAACAATAGAAAGTATAAAAGCATATAAGCCAGAAACAAGCAGTATAAGTTCAGGGCAAGTATTGCATTGCCCTTATAACTATGAAGATACAAAGCTTATAGTAAAAGAAATGACAGAGCTATTAACACTTGATTTAGTTGAAAAAAATTTAGTGACCAATCAAATAGTATTAACAATAGGATATGATATAGAAAATATAACAAGTAAAAATATAAGT
>JBJFFF010000163.1:0-6171 GCA_051891455.1 Clostridia bacterium
AGAATATATAGAACAATACCTAAAAAAATATTCTGGAATAAAAAGATTTATGGACAAAATCGTCGAAGATGCTAGAGACCAAGGCTATGTAGAAACTTTATACCATAGAAGAAGATATGTTCCAGAATTAAAATCAAATAATTATATGGTAAGACAATTTGGACATAGAATAGCAATGAATACACCAATTCAAGGAACAGCAGCAGACATAATGAAAATAGCAATGATAAATGTTTACAATAAATTAAAAAATATGAAATCAAAACTAATTTTACAAGTACATGACGAATTATTAGTTGAAACATATCCAGATGAAATAGAAGAAGTAAAAAACATCTTGAAAAAAGAGATGGAAAGTGTTATAAAATTAAAAGTGCCATTACTTGCTGATTTATCAGAAGGAAAAAACTGGCTTGAGGCAAAATAGGAATTAGATAAATTGTTGTAGGGGCGGGCCCAAAAGTCCGCCCAAAGAAAGGATGTGAAAAAAATGGGAAAAGAGATAACGGTTGAACAAGTAGTAGATACAATAAATGAATATACAAATATTGAAGAACCTATAATAATAAAAAGAGAAAATAAAGAAGATTTAGTAATTATTAGCATGGAAGAATATAAGAAAAAAGTTTTTTTAGCTGAATTAAGTAAAAGAGTCGCAGAAGGCGAAGAAGATATTGAATATGGTAAAACACATGATGCAAAAAAAGTTTTAAAAGAATTGAGGTCTAAATATGGCTATTAAATATGAACTTATATTGACAGATAGAGCAAAACATGACTTAGAAGATATTTATGAATATATTGCTAAATCTCTTATGGCAGAAAAAGCAGCAGAAAAACTTATAAATAAGTTTGAAAAAAATATTCTTAGATTAGAAAATATGCCAGAATCCTGTAGTATAATTGAGGAATTTGAAGAAAGAAAAAAACAATATAGAAAACTAATAATAAATAATTATGTAGCAATATATCGTATTGATGAAGAAAATAAAAAGGTTTATATTATCAGAATAGTATATGGTGGAAGAAATTATTTAAATGAAATTTAAGGAGGGTTTTTTATGTCAATTTTAGTTACAGGTGGGGCAGGGTTTATAGGAAGCCACACAGTAGTTGAATTATTAGAAAAAGGAGAAGAACTTGTTATAGTAGATAATTTCTGTAACAGTTCACCAGATGTTTTAGATAAAATAAAACAAATAACAAATAGAGACTTTAAATTTTATGAAGTAGATTTATTAAATGAAGAAAAATTAGAAAAGGTCTTTAAAGAAAATAATATAGACTCTGTAATTCATTTTGCAGGGTTAAAGGCAGTAGGAGAATCTGTAGCAAAACCAATAGAATACTATCATAACAATATCACAGGAACTCTTGTATTATTAAAATTAATGAAAAAGTATAATTGTAAAAAAATGGTGTTTAGTTCATCTGCAACCGTATATGGAAATCCAGCAAGTTTACCAATAAAAGAGGATTTCCCTCTATCTACAACAAATCCATATGGAAGCACAAAACTTATGATAGAACAAATTCTACAAGATGTATGTGTGGCAGATGCAGATTTTAGTGTGGCAATACTTAGATATTTTAACCCAATAGGAGCACATGAAAGTGGGCTAATTGGTGAAGTGCCAAATGGAATTCCAAACAATGTAATGCCATATATATTAAAAGTTGCAGGTGGAGAATATGAGGCTTTAACAGTATTTGGAAATGACTATAATACACCAGATGGAACAGGAGTAAGAGATTATATACACGTAGTAGACTTAGCAAAAGGACACTTAAAAGCATTGAATAAAATAAGAGAAGAAAAAGGTGTAAAAGTCTATAACCTAGGAACCGGAAACGGATATTCTGTATTAGACCTAGTTACAAATTTTGAAAAAGTAAATGGTGTAAAAGTAAATTACAAAATAGGAGCAAGAAGACCAGGAGACATAGCAGCCTGCTATGCAGACGCAAGCAAAGCAAGAGACGAATTAGGCTGGGTAGCAGAAAAAGGCATAGAAGAAATGTGCAGAGATGCATGGAGATTTATAAAGAAATAAAAAAATAAGACCGACAATTTGTCGGTCTTATTCTTTATTTCTTTAATAATTCATTCTTTAAATCCCATAAAGGTTTTGATAAATCTACATAATATTTATGTGGATTTTTTAAACGTTTTACCTCTGACCAAAGAGTATCTAGTTCTTTCTTAGAATTTTCACATATTTGTGAAAGTGTTGGCAAATTATATACAAGTTCACCATTTTTAAATATTTGCTCTTGCAATGGGCGAACCCAGTAATTAGTTAGTGTTTTTTCTTTCCATGGATTTTGTGGGTCAAAAATCTTATAATTATCTTCTAGAATTTTTTCATCATATAAAGTAATTACATCTGCTAGTGCTTTATTAGTTGTTTTATCATAAAATCTATAAACCTTTTTAAATCCTGGGTTTGTAATTTTTATAACATTTTCAGATATTTTTATTTTTGGAATAATTTGTCCATCTTCTTCAAGTGCTACTAATTTATAAACTCCGCCAAAAACTGGGTCAGATTTTGCAGTAATAAGATTTTCTCCAACTCCAAAAGAGTCTATTTGTGCTCCTTGTTCTAAAAGTGAAGATATTAGGAACTCATCTAAAGCATTACTTACACAAATCTTACAATCTGGAAATCCTGCATCATCTAATATTTTTCTTACTTTTTTTGATAGATATGCTAAATCTCCGCTATCTAGTCTAACTCCCTTTGGCCTAAAACCATTAGGAACAAGAATTTCATTAAATACTTTTATAGCATTTACTATTCCAGAGTTTATTGTATCATAAGTATCAATAAGCAAAGTACAATCATCTGGATAACTCTCTGCATAAGCTTTAAATGCCTCATATTCAGAATCAAAACTTTGTACAAAACTATGTGCCATGGTACCAAGAGCTGGAACATTAAATTCTTTAGCAGTTAATGTACATGAAGTTCCGAACACAACCACCAATCATAGCTGCTCTAGCACCTAAAAATGCAGCATCAATACTATGGGCACGCCTTGCTCCAAATTCCATGACTGGTCTACCTTTAGCAGAAGCTACTATTCTGCTTGCCTTTGTTGCAATTAATGATTGATGATTTACTAAAAGTAAAACAAAAGTCTCTAATATTTTTGCTTCAATAATAGGAGCTCTAACAGTAATTAATGGCTCATTTGGAAAAACCACAGTACCTTCAGGAATAGCCCAAACATCTCCAGTAAATTTAAAATTAGATAAGTAGTCTAAAAACTCATCAGAAAACTTATTTGTATTTCTTAAAAATTCGATGTCATCACTATCGAATTTTAAATTCTTAATATAATCAATAACTTGCTCTAATCCTGAAAAAATTACATATCCACCATTATCAGGAATTCTTCTAAAAAACACATCAAAATAAGCTTGTTTGTTAGTCATATTTTTAGCGAAAAAACCATTAGACATAGTAAACTCATAAAAATCAGTAAGTAAAGATAAATTTTTACTCATAAAAATCGCCATCCTTCATTAAAAAAATATTATACCATATGTAAAAAAAATATTAAAGATAAAAATAATATAAAAAAAATAATTTATCGACACATTTCAACAAAAAAGCCTAAAACAAATGTGTTATAATAACACCATGGGGGCGATCCGTATGATTTTAGATTTGCTCATTAAGATAAATAAAAAAAAGCTAAACAAAATGATAGAACAGAACAAAGACTACAAAAGCATCTTAAAGCAAAGCCAAAAACTGGACACATACATCACCGAAAAAACCATTAAATTGATAAACAAAAGTAAGAAAGCACCAAAGAAAGATGTACCCATATAATATATAAAAAATTGTAAGGGCGAACTATGTTCGTCCTTACAATTTTAAAAAAAACAACTATACAACAAACAAAAAATGTGATATATTATCAAAGAAAGTTATGCAAGGAGATAATCTATCTATGAAAAACGAAAAATTAATTTTAAAAAATATAGGATTAGATTTAAAAGAAATACAAAAATGTTTTGAAAAGCAAGAACCAATAGATATTAGAAATATAGAACTAAAAAGCGAAAAAGACTATAAAATTTATAAATATGTACCAATAAAAGATATAGAAATATTACTTACGAATTCACTTAGGCTAGATGAACCAACAAAAAAAATAGAAAATATGAATATTGTGCCATATTATTTAGATAAGAAAAATGCAGAAGGATATGCAAGTTTCATTAATTCGTTACAAAATACTTCTCTAGAAGAAATAAAAGAAGTAGAAGAAACTCAAAAAAGTTTTATAGAAAATACTCCATCTAAAATAAAATATGAAAAAGACTATTTATGGCAAATATATTACATAAAGAGAAGTGGTAAATATTATATGATAGTACCGCTTCAAGAAACAAAACAACAAGCATTTATATATTTATTAAAAAAGAAAATTGAAAAAAGCAAAGAAAAAATATATGTCCCAATTTGTAACTTGGACTATGAAAATGAACTTATAGAAAATAGCAAAATCAACAAATTAGAAAATTATTTATTTTACTTTACGAATAACTGGCCTAGTATATATGAAGTACATAATGGTAAGAACATATTTATTGATGTTATTGGAAAATTGGAGATATACGAGGGAATTATAAGTGATTATAAATTACACTTTGAAAATAAGGAAGAAATCGATAATTTTTATGAAGTTATAGAAGCGCTATTTGATTTACAAACAGAATTATCTAACTATTTTAAATTTGAAATTATATTAGATGCAAATGCAAGGATACATTTTTACTACAAGAATAATGAAATAACAGCTTCAAACTTAAAACAATTTTATATAGACGAGATTGGTAAAAATATTAAAAATATTGAAAAAATAGAAAAAATACAAAAAGAATTAACAGTAGAATTAAATCAATTAAAATCAGAAGAAAGAAAACTAAATACAGATTTATTAAATAAACAAAAACAAATTTCTACTTTCTTAGAGTGCAAAAAAACATTTTTTGGAAGAGTAAAATATTTCTTTAAATATAGCAAAAAGAAAAAAGAAACTATTGAAGAAACTGTATTAGATGAGTTTTATAATGTAGAAGACAAAGGAAGCATAAGACATACTTATTATGATGACATAAAGGATTTAATATATATCTGTAAGGAACTAAAAAGTAAAACTATTTTAGCAACAACAACAAGATTAGATATTCAAAATTTAAACATAAAAATAGAAATATTAAAAAAGAAAATAGAAAATGCTAGCCTTTATATTCAAGAAATAGAATCACATAAAAAAAGTATTTTTGAATTTTGGAAATTTACTAATAAAGACGAGAAAAATCAGCTAACGGAAGGAATTGTGAAAGTAGGAAGCAAAACTAAGATAGAAAAAACATTTAATTTAAAAGAAGATTTAGAAGATTTTGGCAAACAAATGGATATATCTGAAAGAAAATTATTAAACGAAGAAGAACAAGAAAGTGTTTTTATTACAGCTACACCTATGTTAAAAGATATTAATTTAATTTTAAAAGACAAACCAGTTAAATTTAAAGAGATTAAAGATAATTTAATTAATATAAATGGAAAGCATTTAAATCATAGAGAAACAACAAGAAAACCAGAAAAATATCTTAAACTTAGTAAAAACACAACAGATGAAGAATATGCTGAAGCGTTAGAAAAGTTAATTAAAAATATAGAAAGTGCTTTAAAAAAGAGTGTAACAAATATAAGTTTACCTGTATATAGCTTAACAAATCCTAAAAAGGAATTAGAAACTTTTGAAATTGACCCTAAGAAATTAATTAAAGAAGGAAAAGAACTAAATTTATATAAACTAAATGTAAAGCAAGGAACTAATCTAATTGCATTTACTAATATAATCTTCTTTAATAATAGAAATCAAACATTACCAGTTGGAATGGATTATTCAAGCAAAGTACTACTTGACTTACGAGATGCAAAATTGAAAAAGCAAGATGTAAAGAGTAATTATATTATTACATTACAAGAAAACTCAGCTGAAAAACAAATTACTAAAATTAATATAACAAGCATTGAAATTGAAAAATAATTTTTTATCGAAGTGAGAAGTGTGAGGTGAGAGGTGAGAAGCGTGCGATAATCATTAATTACAAAAAAAACCCAAAAAAACACACTCCCCACT